>QIFF01000259.1 GCA_003230635.1 bacterium
CACCCCATACTTGTCAAGAAAAAAATTGCTTTTTAAAGCACCTTATTAAATTTCACGCTTAACCGCTATATATAGACATTTGTATCAACTTTATGCTTATATGATGTAGATTCAGTTTGCAGTAGTTGGCTGATCGACTAGGATAAGCATTGACAGCCGAGATTGTCAAGGTTGGTCTTGGGTGTCTTTTACCGCATATTCTTCCATCCAATAGTTACATATTGCAAATAAAAAGTCAACCTTTGCTACGGCATGTGAACAAGATTGATGTTTAGTACAGATGGATTACAGATATATAAGTGCTCATTTTCTTCTATTATCTCCATTATCCTCCAATTTACCTGTAAAACTGCCACTTGTTCCAAAACAAGCGACAAAAGCCGTAAACAATTTTTGCCGTTGACCCAGAAGCTTGCCTAAAGATATTATAACCTTAAACCCTATCTGGTCTGCATCCCCCCACAACTCCCCTCGCCAGCAAGTTCTCACTCCTAAAATATTCGGCCATATTCATACTAGCACGAAAATCTATTTTGGAGACCAAAGTTCACTGAGTGAAGCTAAAAATTATAGGCTGTTTCTAACTGAAGGATATTGTTGTTCTGGGTATTGCCGGAAATAAATTGGTAATTTTCTATATGTTAATAGCGGTAGCGGGCGGTTAAGCGCATATTATGCCAATTGAAAAGGCTCAATTCAAACTCCCCATAATCCCTGATTTCGGTGACCGCAGCGGTTGTTCTCCTTCTCTCGCGGTCAAAGTTCAGCCCCAGCAGCAGGTCGCTGCCCAGGTAATGGGTTACTCTTACAAACAGGTCATCGGCATCGCTCCCCATGTGGTGGCCGATTGTTTTCCCCTTATAGTTATAACCTGATTGATATACGCTATGGGTGTACCAGGCAGTAGGTTGACTTGAGACATGGTTGTTGGCGTATTCAATGCGCAGGTCTGTTTTGCCCTCAAACAACACCAGATAGGCGCCCCCCATATACCCTATATGGCTGGGGCCCCAGTTGGCCTCATCTTCGCCGCCAATCTCAGTATAGAGGGTGATGGATTTCAGCAGAGAGAATGTTTTGGGCATAGGAATTCTCAGGGATAAATCGGCACTGGCCAATTGGTTGTTATTCAGTTTGCCCGGTTTGTTTTCCTCATTGGCCAGGAATATTTTGCCGTAATCCCCCAGACCCAAACTAGGTCGGCCTTCTCCCCCCAGCATAATGGAGCGGGAAAGCCCCAGCTCTAGCAGGGGGTGGGGCTTGAAGTTAAGCCGCATCCCCCACAGCCTGGCTTTTGAGATTGTCCGTGCTTTTTCTAACTCGGCTATAAAGGTGGTAAACTGGAAGGGGCCCAGGTATTCAAAAATCCAGGGCAACAGCACCGGCCGGGGGTTGGAGAGTTTTATCAGGTCCAAGGCCTGGGCATTATTGCTCAGCAGCAAAGTCCCATGATAACCCGGCCCCCACCAGAGGGAATCCCGCCCTACCTCAAGCTCCAGGTTCGTGATGTTGATCTTGAGGTAACCCTCTACGATCTTGACGTCCTCATTTTGCTCCGGGCTGAATTGGTGTTCCCGGTAGCGCCACTCAGGGTGGAGGAAAAAGCTGAGGTGTTCTCCCAGCCTCATCTCGGAAGAAAACCCCATCCTTAAATTGGAGTGTTTGGAAAAGGTATCTCCCACTTGATTTTGCAACTCAAAGTCATCATTTCCATAAATGTATCTTAGGTAGGGGTTTCTGAATGGTTTGAAAAAACTGGTAGCTGCTATACCCTCCAGCTTGCCCAGGGCAACCAATTCCCCCTGGAATTCCTTCTGCAAGCGCGCCAGCATACTCCTGAGAGCCTCATTCTTATGTTCGCCCTTTGTCTTGTCAAGCGCCTCGCCGATCAGTCTGGCCATCTCCAGCCTGGAGAAAGGCCTGTTCCCACTCAGGGCGCTATCAATCAGCCCCAGGCCAAGCAAGCGATCAATGTCATCGTAACTCCAGTGATTGCGGGGGACATTGGAGGAAACCAAGGCTGTCCCCACCGATACAGAAAGCAGAAGAAATACCCAAGCTATTGCCAGGATAGCCGTAATTTTTCGCAAATAGTCTTTCCTTTCCAGAAGCTTGACCCAAATCCACCGCCTAATTCTGGAAGTCGGCTGCCCAGAAAGGCCCGGAGGCTGCGTTGCCTTCACCGATTTGATGCTCAACGTAGCCTTGCTACGCCTGCGCTCAAATCGGCTCGGTGCCTTGCTCTGAACCTTTCTGAACAGCCTTTGTTCTCAGACCAGGTGGTGGATTTGGGTTAAGATTTTTTATTGCTGCCTGTTGCCTGAGAATCCCCTGAATAAGTTGGGGAGAGTGTCAAGCCCTCAGATATTTGTATGCAAGCTTGCGCAAGAATCCCCGGAACTGCGTGAGTAAGGGGTTTGCTGTATTAGGATTCAGGACATGAAGTATGGGTTTTCTGGCGATATTAGCTATCCTGAACAAAAGTCTTTCCAAGGCAGCAGGAAACTTAACCTTTGAAGAAACAAGCCGCAGGTAAAAGAGCAGCTGTATCGATTCTAAATGCCTTCGAGTCTCCTTATGCCCCATGAAGACTTCACGCAGGACAGGAGCCTCCACAAATCCTGATACCATTTCCAAGTTTTCAGAGATTAGGTTATATTCTACACAGAGCTGGTGCAGCCGCGTTCCAGGAAAGGGAAAAAAGAAAACGCACTTGCCATGATTCGGCCAAAGTTCCAGGTTCAACCTGAGCGTATCAAGGGCCATTTCACTGGTTTCAAAAGGCAACCCCACCATATTGTAGGAAAACGTCTTTATCCCGTGCTTTTGGACGGTGGCGAAAACCTCTTTTAACTTCTGGTTGGAATGTGTACGGTTCAGAACGTGTTTTCTCAACCACTCATTCCCGCTCTCAACCCCGAAGTTGATGCATATACATCCTGCCCGTTTGAGGCACTCCACAACCTCCTCATCGATCGTTTCAGCCCGGGCGTTACATATAAATTGCAGCCCTATTTCTTTTTTATACCTTACACAGAAATCAGACAACCACTGCTTTTTCAAGGTGAATGTATCATCAGAAAAAGTAATGCTTTGGGTTTTCGGATAAAGGTTTAAGTTGTTACGAATGATTTGCATAGCACGCTCAACGGAAGGTAGCCGTACGTACATATTCTTGTTGGGGTAAATTTCACGAAGAGAATGGTTGCAGCAGTAGGAGCAGTTATATGGACACCCCCTCGAGAGCATCATGAAAAAGTATCCACCGGTTCCATGGATTACTCTCTGGTAGTCAAATAAGCTGTAATCCGGCAGCGGCAGGCTGTCAATATCCAATAGCGGGAGTACGGGGTTGCTGATGATTCCATCGGGTGTATTAAAAATAAAACTGGGAGTTGAGCGATAGTCTCCACCTGCGTCCAGCCGCCGACATAGTTCAAGTACGGCTGCGTCGCCCTCCCCTACACAGATACCGTGTATTTGCGGAAAGTCCTCGAAAAACTGTTCCCTGACCAAGGATGAATGCACACCTCCCGCAATTAATAGCGCTTTGCCGGGAGCGGCCGATTGTAGGAATCGCCTGACGTATTGTTTCTGGTTTGTTGTGAAAGACAAGCCAATCAAGTCAAACTCTTTCTCTTTGAGAACGCACTGCGCTTGTTTCAACTCACT
>QIFF01000105.1 GCA_003230635.1 bacterium
AATCAATAACCGGCCCAGGAAGTGTCTGGGTTTTAAAACTCCACTCGAAGCAGCTTCCTCTTTTGTTGCACTTCGAGCTTGAATGTAGGATAGATAAACACAACATCAAACACAACATCAATCTTTTTGAAGATATAGCTTGTTACAAAATCGGGGGAAATAGCTATTATCATTCAGCAAGTTTTGGACAAGCTTGTGCTCTAGCAGGTGATCACTTAGACACTCCTGATGAATTTTCTTCAAAGTTTATGGGAAAAAAAACTAGTAGTATTGCTTCTAGTTTAAAACTTAGCTTGGTAAACAGCGATCATTTTCTCCCTCATGCCCTTAATGCTTGGCGTACTTATCATAAAGATGCCCTTAAAACGGTTGCTTCTGCCTCAGCAAAAAATTACCCGGAAATTTCAATTTCTTTTGAACAAGCTTTTTTTACCGAAGCATTTGCACAACATTACCTACAGGATTCGTTTAGTTCCGGGCATATGGGCTTTAATCGGGAATCCAGTGGTATAAATGCTTCAGTATTATTTCACAATGAATGGAGCAATAGAGGTCGTATAGTGGCAGATAAAAATTCTCCTCCTAACGTATGGATTACATCTGGTGATGGCCACTTAAATGACAGGGAAGAGGGGTATGAACGTCTTGTTGCCTCAGCTACAAATTCTGTTGAAAGTTTTATCTATACATTTATAACTAAGGGAAAAAAAATAAACAACTCCTTTCCCTATATGATTTACAAAGCGACTTGGGAAGGTAAGTACCTCATAGATGATAGAACGATTGAACAAATAATGGGTAAAAATATTGCGAAAGAAGTTCCCAAACCTTTTATAGACAAAGAGTGGAAAAAAAATTGGGAATCTAACACGCAAATACGTAATCCGGTCCGTGAAGCCTTTAACCTTGAATTGTTAGAAACAGTAAATTATGTGCATATGAAAAAAGCGGGCAAAAGTGGAGAGTATTGTTCAATTATGCGTATCTCATGGCAACCACATGTTCTTTTCAAACCATACGTTGGTATGAATTGGCCTTCTTTTAAAAGGGATTGTTTCAACGTGGGAGTTATTATTCCCATTGGTACTTCGCTTGATGGTGTGATTGTTCATTCAGCAAATATTGGGTTTTTAAGGACTGAGGCAACATATTATAGAAGGGTTACAACCACTAGCACCATTCCAATAGCTGGTGGGACTATGACCAGGACTTTGTCTTATAACCAAAGTTATGAGGTTACAAGTAACACCCACTACTTGGGGTATAGAGCGAGATTAGAAGGTATTCCTTTAGGCCCTTATGCAAGAATGTCTTTGTTTGTAGATTTAGCTCCGGCAACTGAAGACTTTAAATCTTTTGCATTTTTTGGAGGAGTGGGGGTTGGAATAATATTTGACACAATAGGAGGCAATGTTAAGAACAGTAGCAAGTAATAGTAGGTTGGGTTGAGGTACGAAACCCAACCATTACCGGGAATTATTGACCTGGATTCCTGCTTTCGCAGGAATGACAAGAAGAGGGGGTTTGTTGGGTTTCATTTCATTCAACCCAACCTACCGACTATCCACAGCATTATGCTTTATCCCCACCTGCAAGCATTTCCTCAACCGTAGCGATTAGAACTTCGGCCAGTTTTTCTTCCGGCACCTTGCCGATTACCTCACCATGCTTGAAAAGCAGGGCCTCGCCCTTGCCCCCGGCAATTCCTACGTCGGCGAGTTTGGCCTCACCGGGGCCGTTGACCGCACAGCCCATCACCGCCACCCGCAGGGGTTCCTTGATATGGCTCAGCGCCCGCTCCACCTGCCGGGCTATGGGGGCCAAGTCAATCTGGCAGCGCCCGCAGGTGGGACAGGAGATGAATTCTATGCCCTGGCGCAGGTGCAGGGATTTCAGAATTTCCAAACCCACCCGCACTTCTTCCACCGGCGGGGCGGTAAGGGAAACCCGCAGGGTGTCTCCAATCCCCTCGGCCAGCAGCACTCCCAGACCTACGGCTGATTTAATGCTGCCGCTGAAGATTGTCCCGGCTTCGGTAATTCCCAGGTGCAGGGGGTAGTCCACTTCTTGGGACAGGAGGCGGTAGGCTTGTATGCAGGTGAGGACGTTGGAGGCCTTGAGGGAAATTTTGATTTGCTCAAAGCCTTCTTTTTCCAGCAACCTCACATGGCGCAGGGCGCTATCCACCAGGGCGCGGGGGCCGGGGTGCCCATATTTTTGCAGCAGGTCTTTCTCCAGGGAGCCGGCATTGACCCCGATGCGGATTGGAATCCGGGCTTGCTTGGCCTGAGCGACAACCGCCCTGACCCGCTCGGCTGAGCCGATGTTGCCGGGGTTTAGACGCAACCAGTCCACCCCGGCCTCACAGGCGGCCAGGGCCAGGCGGTAATCAAAGTGAATGTCGGCAATCAGGGGAATGCTGATGGCGGCTTTAATGGCGGGCAGTTGGCAGGCAGCCTCATCATCAGGCACAGCCACCCGCACAATCTGGCAGCCGGCGGCGGTCAACTCCTGAATCTGGGCGATGGTAGCCTGGGCGTCGCGGGTATCGGTTTTGGTCATGGACTGCACTGAAACCGGAGCCCCGCTGCCAACCTGTACATCCCCCACCCAGATGGGTTTGGTTGGACGTCGTTGAATGGGCATCTTTCTTATCCAAACAACCTCATAATGTCATTGTAAAAGGCGAAGACCATTAACAGGAGGAGGAGGCTCAGGCCGATTTGCTGAGCAATCTCACGTTTTTTCAGGCTCAAGGGGCGTCTGAGGACGGCTTCAATCGCCAGGAAGAAGAGAAGCCCCCCATCCAAAATGGGAATGGGTAAAATATTGAGAACCCCCAGTTGCAGGCTCAAAAAGGCCATGAAGTAAAAGAGGTTTGAGCTGCCGGACTGGGCGGCGTCGCCGGCAATCTGGGCGATCCCAATCGGACCCGCAATACTTTTTGGTGAAACCCGGCCCAGCATCAGCTTCTTTAAAAAGTCCAGGGTAAGACCCAAGATTTCGCTTACTTTTTTAAAACCATGGATCCCTGCTTGCCTAAAACCGTATTTTCTTAAGATCATCTTTTGTGCAGACTGAATCCCGATTAAGCCGATACCCCCCTGAAGAACATCCCTGCGTGGGGTAACCTTGATTTTAGTTGGGCCATGTTCACGCTTTACGGTAAGCTCCAACTCCTGGTTATAGCTGTGGTGGATAATCTCGGCAAACTGGAACCAATGGGAGACCTCTTCCCCATTAATGGCGGTAATCAAATCCCCTACCCGCAGGCCGGCCTCCTCGGCCGGATAACCCGGGGTAAGCTTTCCCACCCGAACGGGAATGGGGGGATAAATCCCAATTCCCACAATTTCTCCCTGCCCGGTGGCATCTGACGTCAAGTAAGAAGTAACTAGCCGCCCCGAACGCTCAAGCCGGATTCCCACCGGCCGGTCATAGTTACCAGCCGTTTCGAGCAGCAACTGCTCCCAGGTTTCAACCTGCTGATCATCAACAGCAAGGATGAGATCCCCTACCTGCAAATCGGCCCGCTGGGCGGGGGAATTCTGTTCCACCCAACCCACTACAGGAGCCAGAGTGCGGTATTCCGGTATCTCAATTCCCAACATAAAGACAACAACCATCAAAACCAGCGCCAGCAGGATGTTCATAACCGGGCCGCAG
>QIFF01000066.1 GCA_003230635.1 bacterium
CGGAAATTGATTTAGTTCAGGTTCCTTTTAACATATTTGATCAAAGGGGGATTCGCCTGAATTGGTTTGAAAGAGCACACGTTTTGGGGAAGCTTATTTTTGTTCGCAGTCTTTATTTGCAGGGGCTGTTGCTGTTGCCTTTGGATAAGCTGCCTTCTCAGATGGGATTCGCCAGGCGGTCTTTGGAGCAATTTCACGCCTTGTGCCAAGATTACTGCTTAAGCCCGGCCGCTTTAGCCATGGCTTATGCGGCTGAAAAAAGTGCGGGAGCAGTCCTTTTGGTGGGAGCGGAAACCCCCGCTCAAGTGCGGGAAAACATTTCCCTATATGACAAGCTAAGTTTTCCCCAAGCTGCCTTTGAGCAGATTGATTCCTGTTTTGCCGATTTGGATCCCCAGCTTGCTGACCCCAGTCAGTGGCCGGTATTAGGATGCAGCTAAACTTACAAAGTGGAAATTAAAATGTCTGGATTAGATTTTTCCCGTTCAGCAAGTTTATTTAAGCGAGCCCAAAGGATTATTCCTTCCGCCACTCAGACCTTTTCTAAGGGCTGGACTCAGTTTGTGCAGGGGGCTACTCCCAACTTCCTCCAACGGGGAGAAGGGGTTTATGTCTATGATGTGGATGGCAATCGCTATACCGACTATATAATGGCCCTGGGGGCGATTTCCATGGGCTACGGTTGGGAACCTATGAATGAGGCCATACGCCGCCAAATAGAAGACGGTCTGGTTTTTTCCATGCCCCATCCCCTGGAAGTTGAGGTGGCGGAATTGTTAACAAGGGTCATTCCTTGCGCCGAGATGGTTCGCTTCGGCAAGAACGGGTCTGATGTCACCTCTGGTGCCATCCGCGTGGCCCGGGCGGTCACCGGACGGGATAAGATCGCCTTTTGCGGGTATCACGGCTGGCAGGACTGGTATATCGCCTCAACCGTGCGGGATTTGGGGATTCCCAAATTCAATAAGGAATTGATTTTTGAGTTCCAGTATAATGATATTGACAGCCTCAAAAAGATTTTAGAGCAGAACCCCCAGGAGATTGCCGCAGTAATCATGGAGCCGGTTGGGGTAGTGGAGCCAACAGATAACTTTCTGGCCGGAGTTCGCCAGCTTTCTACCTCTGCCGGTGCCTTATTGATTTTTGACGAGGTGGTTTCCGGTTTCAGGATGGCTCTGGGAGGTGCCCAGGAATTGTACGGGGTCACCCCCGATTTAAGCACTTGCGGTAAAGGGATGGGAAACGGGGTTCCGATTTCGGCGGTAGTGGGAAAGCGGGAGTACATGGAATATTTTGACAAGGTCTTTTTCTCCTTTACCTTTGGGGGTGAAGCGCTTTCTCTGGCCGTTTGTAAGGCGGTTGTCGAGCATATGGATGAGGATTTTTTTCGTCATATTTGGAGTTTGGGGGAGCGTTTTAAACAGGGTTATAACAAATTGGCCCAACAACTAGATATTCAGCATATTACGGATTGTATCGGCATCGGCCCTCGTTCCATTATCCGTTTTCTGGATGAAGATGGCCAGTTCAGCTATCCCATGAAAAGTTATTTCCAGCAGGAATGCTTTAAAAGGGGTGAGTTCTTTTTTGGGGCCATAAATATCTGCCTGGCCCATACCGAAGAAATTGTTGACCACAGCTTGGGGGTCTATGGCGAGGTCATGGAGCTGCTGGCCGACGCCTTAAATAAAGGGGATATCAGCCAACGGCTGGAAGGCCCGGTAATCCAACCAATTTTCAGAAGAGTATGATTTTAGCCATTGTTCAAGCTCGAATGGGTTCTACCAGACTGCCGGGGAAGGTTTTATTGCCTGCAGCGGGAAAGCCTTTATTGCTCCACCTGTTGGAACGGCTCTCTCATAGTTCTCTGCTTGATAAGATAGTGGTGGCAACCGGGGACACTCCTGCCGATAAAAAACTGGCTGAGGAGGTTACTTCCTGGGGATACCAGGTTTTTATTGGCTCTGAAACAGATGTCCTGGATAGATATTATCAAGCCTGGAAGCCTTTGCAAGCCGAAACGGTGGTGCGCATTACCGGGGATTGTCCTTTAATTGATCCGCAGGTAATTGACGCAATTATTCAGCAATTTAAAGAGGCGAAAGGTTCCCTGGATTATATAGTGACTGCGCTCAGTTGGCCGGATGGTCTGGATGCCGAAGTCTTTAAAGGGGTGCTGCTGGAACGTGCCTGGAGGGAAGCCTCCCTCCAGGCCGAGCGGGAACACGTTACCCCCTACATCAGAAACCACCCGGAGTGGTTTGAAAAGGCTGAGTTTTGCTGTCCCCAGGATTTAACAGATCAACGCTGGACATTGGACGAAGAGCAGGATTACAGATTAATAAAAGCAGTTTTTGAAGGGCTTTACAACCCAGAAAAGCTGTTTTTAATGCAGGATGTTCTGGATTTCTTGTCTCAGCATCCCGAAGTTTCAATATTCAACCAGAGAACAATTCGTAACGAGGGGTATCTCAAGTCGCTCGAGAAAGATAGGGGAAAAAGTTGACCACTCTAACCAAAACTAGGGAGTAAATAATGGTGGCTGTGTTCCGGGCGGATGCCTCCACTAAAATCGGCATCGGACACATTGTGCGCAGTTTGTGTCTGGCCGACGGATTGAAAAAACGGGGGATAGACAGTGTTTATATCTGCAAAGATTATCAGGGTAATTTAATCGGAAAAATAAAACAAAAAGGGTTTGATGTAGTAGTTCTCAATCAGGAAGCAGATTTAAAGGAAGATATTGATGTTACCGCCCAAACAATTAAAGAACATAAAGCGGACTTTCTTGTTACGGATTCCTATCACATCATTGGCGACTATCAGAGGGAAATAAGGGAAAAGGTAAAATTGCTGGTTTGCATAGATGATCTTGCCCATACTCATTTCTATGCCAATGTTTTAGTCAATCTAAACATAGGAGTAAGCGAAAGAGATTACCAAGATAAGGTTGAGCCTTATACCCATACCCTGCTAGGAACCCGGTATGCTTTATTGAGAGATGAATTTGTTCAAAGACGCTCCAACTCAAAACAGGTTCATCCCAATACTAACAATATCTTGGTTACTTTGGGGGGGGGAGATCCCTACAATCAGACGTTAAAAATCATAAAAGTTCTAAACAGCATAAAATCTTTACCTGTATCTGTAAAATCAATAATAGGTCCAGGTTATCAACATACAAGTGAGTTAAAAGAATTTGTCGAAAACAATTGCAAACATGTTGAAATTATACAGAATTGCCAAGATATCGCCGAGATAATGTGCTGGGCGGATTTGGCTATTAGCGGGGGGGGAGGAACTTGCTTGGAATTAGCCTGCTTGGGGGTTCCTAATATAATTATTGTATTGGTCGACAATCAAATAGGGGTTGCCAAGGAGTTTGATAAAAGAGGCCAATCCATCAACCTTGGATGGTTTGAAGAGGTAAAAGAATGCGATATAAAAAAGAATGTACTTGAACTTCTCAACAATCTGCCAAAGAGAAAACAAATGGGCCAAAAGGGCAAAGAATTGGTTGATGGGCTTGGTGTTGAAAGAGTTATTAATGAAATTTATAGTTTGTTGAAATCAAGATGAAAGGGTGCCTTGAAAAATAAGAATTTTCGTTCAAGATCAAGGCATGCGAAAAATTTAACCGCAGGCATAT
>QIFF01000069.1 GCA_003230635.1 bacterium
CCGCTTTCAAGGCTTTCGGGCGGGCGCTGGACGAGGCCACCCGTCTGGACGAGCGGCTCGGGAACACGGTTTTATCTACCAAAGGGACATTGTAGTATGTGGGAGGACGGCGAAAAACAAATCAAGGAATTTGGCAAGCTGTTTCGCAAGATCAAAGGCGAAATCAGTAAGGTAATTGTGGGGCACGAGGAAGCGCTGGAAAATATTTTGATTGCCCTGTTCGCCGATGGGCATGTGCTTCTGGAAGGGGTGCCGGGCCTGGGCAAAACCCTGCTGGTAAAGACCCTGGGTGAAATTCTGGGCTTGAATTTCAGGCGCATTCAGTTTACCCCTGACCTGATGCCGGCTGATATTTTGGGCACCCATCTGGTAGTGGAGGATGAACGCGGGCATAAAAAGTTTCAATTTCAAGCGGGGCCGGTTTTTGCCAACATTATTCTGGCCGACGAAATCAACCGGGCTACCCCTAAGACCCAGTCGGCTTTCCTGGAAGCAATGGCGGAAAAGCAGATTACAATCGGTGGGGATACCTTTAAACTGGAGCCGCCATTTTTTGTCATGGCCACCCAAAACCCGATTGAGATGGAGGGAACCTACCCCTTGCCCGAGGCCCAGATGGACCGCTTTTTGTTCAAACTAAAGCTGGGTTATGCCAGTTTTGAGGGGGAAAAGGAGATTATTCGGCGTACCACCGGGGGAGAAATACCCCAGGGAACAGCGGTTTTCCCTCCTGACGGTTCGGCGGCTAAGGTTTTTCAACAGATGCACAAGCTGGTGCGCGAGGTATTGCTTGCCGCTGAAGTGGAGGATTACATCATCAAGCTGGTGATGGCAACCCGTCCCGGCCAGGTGCTGACAGGAGCGCATAAACTAAGTGCCCCTGCCTGTATCCAGAAGTATGTCAATTTTGGCGCCAGTACCAGGGGGGTGCAGGCCCTGGTTTTAGGCAGCAAGGTGTTGGCGCTGGCGGACGGGCGGGCGCATGTCAGTTTTGATGATGTAAAAAAGGTTTTTCTCCCCTCCCTGCGCCACCGCTTGATTCTTAACTTTGAGGCCGAGGTGGAGAGTAAAGATGTGGATGAAATCCTGGAAGAGTTGAGCAAGGAAATAAAGAAGTAAATCTTGGTAATACTGATTATGCCATCCGGATTCCCGGGGGAGCATATGGACATGCGGGAGTAGGAGCACATACTGTTCCGTAGGTAAAGAGGGCGTCGCGAAAGCAGTAGCCGTAAACGTCATGGCATTCCTCGTATTCCTCGCAGCTTTCGCAGGCGGTTCCCCGGAACTTTTCCCGGGGTGGATCTATCATCATCTGCAATCGTTCGGAGCGCCACACTTCAGCAATGGACTGATTCTTCAGGTCTCCCACTACATACTCATCCAGGACAGGCATTTGTTCGCAAAGCGTCACCTTTCCGCTTGGTGTAATTACCAGACTTGATCTGCCTCCGGAACACTTGGCCCGCTCCTTCCAATCGGTCCTGCGCTCTTCTTCAGAGCGACTAGTGAAATCCCGCGGCCCTACGCTGCAATTTATTTCCGGCCACTCCAGCTCGCCTTTGACCTTTTCAACGGTCTCATTGAGCCAATCCATTTGCTCCTGGCTAAGAAACAGCGCCTCCTGATGCTGGTAGTAAGAACGCCCGTAGCCGGAAACCCCGGCCCGCAGCACCCCCATACGGTGCAACTCTTTCAGCAAGTCCGGTAGTTCGCGGTAGTTGAGAGGGGTGGCGACACAATTTACCCTTACCTTCAAACCGGCGCCCACCATGTTGGCGATTGACTGAAAAGCCCGCTCAAGGTATCCCTCGCAAGCGGTCATTATTTGCGCTGTCTCCGGGGAAACGGCATCAACACTTACCTGGTTCCAGACTCTGCCCATTCCAATCTCAGCCATTTGGGCGGCGAGCTCCTTTGTTACTAATGTTTTGCTCGGGAGCACAAAATTAAACCCCTTGGCAAGCATCCGCTCTAGTATTGGAAGTATATGGGGGTAGGTGAGCGGGTCGCCGCCGGAGAAGATGGCCAGCTCTGCACCAAGGCTGGCCGCCTCGTCAATCAAATCAAGCCATCTCGGCAAAGACAAATGCTCCTCGGGAGAAACATGAGCCCTTTCCGAATAGCAATAGATGCAGTCTGTGGCGCAATTATTGGAAGGCATCAAGGTCAGATTTAAGGGGGCCGTCAACCTTCCCTTGACAACCTGCTGGAATTCCTCCCTGGTGGTCTGTTCCATCTTGGAGAGAATCTCTTTCAGGTCGTAGTGCCTGGATTTTTGGGGCGTGGGTTGTGTTCCCCCGATAATGAGGAAAGGCGTTCCCTCTTGGGAGGTTGTTGATTTTTCCAATAAAGCCTCAATAAGTTTTTTAATGGCTTGTGTCGGAAGTTTGTCAAAAAGATACTCAAGAATTGTTTTGACTTCTAGCAGAGTCCGGCTGCCATCCATTAGCAGCAGGGCGCAAACCTGCTCTTTGGTCAGGGTGTACCAGACCAACGCCTCGGGGTCATAATGAAAAAGAACGCCGTGCCCGCCCTCCGCTCTTAGATGCCAGGCATCGGAGAGGGAGACATAAATATCCTCTGTAACTCTCACCTATTTTCTCCCCAAATAAATAGGGGCTTCAGCCCCGTGGTTGCTTTTCACGGGCTGAAGCCCCTACCTCGGAATTCCAAACACTATAGGTCACTTTAAACTTAACATTGCACTCTGTTATTTTTTGCGCTGGGCCGACTGCTTGACATCATCCCGCCAGGCGACTTCCAGCTTCTCAAAATCCCTGGTGGTAAGCTGCTCCCCAATATCCGGTTTGGGCCGGCAGGGGGAAGAAACCAGCGAAGAAATGCCGCACAGATTCCCACTCCCATTAATAACGCATTGTACACAGGCGCTGGTTACACACTGGGTGCAGTCGGTGACGCATTGGACACAGGCGTTGGTTACACACTGCACGCACGACGTCCAGCAGCTCCTCTCGGCCTGAATCACTTCAGCTGCATATTCGCTAAGCTTTGAATCTGACATTAAGGCTTTGATGTCAGAAAAGCTCTCCCGGACTGCATCCCAAGATTTTGTTTCTCCTCTTTGCTGAAGAATAGCCTCCAGCGCCCTGTACTCGTCAAGCAATTTGGCGTGGCGTTCGGCGCCCTCCTGAATCACTAAGGCTTTTTGTCGCTGGACATCACCCAGGTCTTTCTGTATCCGGTTGATGCAGTTGAGAAGCTCGTTTTCCCTCTTAAGCATTTCAGTGAGGCAGGCTCGTTCCCCTTCGTCACTGAGTCCAATTGCAACCTCCAATTGCGCCATCCGGGCTTGCAGATTCCTAGAATCTTTTTTCATAACAACTCCCCCTTTGTCTTAAGTTAAAACGCTCTACTCAAAATATAAAGAAGCAGTACCCCAGATTATTCTGCGCGCACCAAGAATTACCATCTTCTCTCACGGGTGTGTTTGCAGATAACATCTGGTTGTTGGGATTTTATGTTGCGACAATCTGGAAACATATTACATGGAGCAGCATTGTATGTCAACCCGAAAATTTTTTACTGTAATACTTAGCCCCAAATCCGATATAGGGCAAGAAAAAACCTCGTTGGCGTGTTATAATTCAGGGAGTTGATAAAACCCTTGAATTCACCAACGAGGTGT
>QIFF01000019.1 GCA_003230635.1 bacterium
AAACGCTGCGATTCCGCCAGCTCCTGCCTGGCCCGGTCAGCATCCGCTGTCTCCAGGTTCAGATGGCGCTGCGTGTGGCTGCCGATGATGTGCCCCTGCTCAGCAAGGGCCTTAATCTGCTCCCAATTCATTAGCTTGAACTCCGGAGAACTTGAGCTCCAGCCGTTGCTCCGGCCTACAAAATTGGTGACAATAAAAAAGGTGGCTTTATAACCGTATTGATTTAATATGGGCAGGGCGTTGGTGAAATTGTCCTGGTAGCCGTCATCAAAACTAATTACCACCCGCGGCTTACCGACTCGGCCTTTTGCGCTCAGCGCCTCACCCAGGGATTGCACGCATACCCCTTGCCGTTGCAGCCAGTCCATCTGCCAGGCAAATTCTTGCGGCGAAACCGCAAAGGGATAGCGGCGCTCCTGCGAGATAGAGTGATAAAGCAGAATGTGAAAACTCTCGCCCCTTAAATCCCTAAACGCATCCTGTAAATGACCCATGCCGGTTCCTTTTATGAACAATCCCGCTTACCCAAAAAGGGGTGCACAAGCACCCCTTTTCATTATGCGTAGCTTTAGGGGTTTCAGGCAGTACTCCCCCCCTGAATAAACCTCTCCGCCAGCTCTACATCCTCTCTGCTGCCGATAATCAGCGGTACCCGCTGGTGCAGGCCGGTGGGGGTAATATCAAGGATGGCTTGCCTTCCGGTACTGGCATATCCTCCCGCCTGCTGAGCCACAAAAGCCAGGGGTGAGGCTTCATACAAGAGGCGCAGTTTACCTTTGGGTTTTTCCGGGTCTTTGTGATCCATCGGGTACAAGAAAATACCGCCATAAATCAGAGTACGGTGAAAATCGGCCACCAGGGAGCCAATGTAGCGTCCCTTGTATGGACGCTTTGTTTCCTTGTCCTTCTCTTTCAGGTAATCCACATAAGCCTGTGTATTTTTATCCCAATAGAGATAATTACCCTCATTGATGCTGTAGATACTGCCCTTGGATTTAATCTTCATATCGGGATGTGAAAGTAGAAACTCACCCAGGCTGGGGTCAAGGGTAAACCCATGCACCCCCTGGCCGGCGCTATAGACCAGCATGGTGCTGGAGCCGTAAAGCACATAGCCGGCGCAAACCTGTTTGTGACCTGCCTGGAGCAAATCCTCGGCGCTGCCCTGCCGGCCGGGGGAAACTTTGCTCTTGTGAATGGAAAAAATGGTTCCGATATTGACATTGACATCAATATTTGAAGAGCCGTCCAGGGGGTCAAAGGCAATTGTGTAGGGGCCTTCACAACCCCCCGCCACCGGAATGGGGTCATCCACTTCTTCGGAAGCCATCACGCAAACCTGGCCGCATTTAGCCAGGATGCTGCTAATCACCTCATTGGAATAATCATCCAGCTTCTTTACCTCTTCCCCTTGCACATTAATCTGGCCGGTTAATCCCAAAATATCCACCAAACCAGCCCGGTTGACATCGCGAGAGATGATCTTGGTAGCTACGCTTAAATCACCCAGCAGGTTAATCAATCCCTCGGTAATCTTGGGATTACGTGTCTTCTCTTCTCGCAGATGCTGAGCCAGGCTCACAGGCATTCCTTCCATGGGTAACCTCCTCTTTAATAGCGTATTTAGATGAGAGTTGATTGTCAATTATTGCAGGATTTTATCCCTACGTCAAGGGAAATTGGGGGGTATTATTTCCTCTCCCCAGAGGGGAGAGGATTGAGGTGAGGGGGGACTTTACTTTCCATCGGCGTTCCCCCTCACCCTTACCCTCTCCCCCGGGGGGAGAGGGAACTTCTTCCCCTGCTGGGGGAATTTCCAAGGACGCCCTTTGTCCTTGACAGTTGTTTATCCTTCTGTCAATATTTACCTAAATGGCGCCCTTGGGGAGAACAGGCATGACCTTGTCTTTTGGCAAAACTTACCAGAAGCACCTGATTTGCCTGAGCCTATCCTTTGCCCTGCACCTAATGTTGTTTTTGTTTCTCCAGCAACTCAAAACAGGCCTTCACGAACAACTGTCCCAAGCCTTATTGTCCTACGAAAAAAGCCTGAGGGAGAATATAACCGTAACCAACCTGGTTGCCCCGCTCCGGCTTACCCCTTCCAAAACTATTTCCTCCAAGGTTGAACCCCTCAAGCCGCCCTCTCCTGCCAACAAAAAACCTGCTGAGCTTTTTCGCCCCCAGCTTCCAAAACCTGAGCTGAGCCGACACACCAGGAAGGTCATTCCTCAAGAAGAGCCAACCCTGGCAAAGATCATTCCCCCCAGCCTCCAGACAGCACCGCTTAAGGAGCCAAAGAGCAAAGCGCCTCCCTCAGTCCCTCCCTTATCCCGCTCCCCGTATGTCAAGGCAAAACAAGTGGCGTACCTGGACAAATCAAGCTCTCCCCTGCTGCGCGGGGTAAGCCATACGATAAACGTTGCTCCCCCTCCTATACGCAGGAAGGCTTTCTTATCTCCCCAGGTTATCCAAGTCAAAACAGCCCCCAAAATAACCGTTCCCCGCCCGGGGGTTTTGGCTTCGCCGCAATATTCCTCGCCCCCGCTGGAAGAGAGTCCTTCGGGAAGACTTATTGCGGCCGTTCCTAGGCCCAGACACTGGCTGGAACCAAAACCCAAACCCCTGACAAGAGCCGAAGCTAAACCCAAACCCCTGCGCCTGCCAGAGCGAGAAAAAACGCCGCCGCCCATTGCTGCTCCCCAGGTTCCTGAAAGGACGGCGGAGATTGTTTCAACCCTTGCCGAGCCCACTTCCCATTCCCTGATAGCCTTCGCCCGGCGGGAGCTTGGCATTAAGGAAATTGCCCCTACCCTGAAAAGAATAATCAAAAAAAGGGCCTTTCCCGGGAAAAGGGCCTGGACCAGTTATATTAACGATGTCCTCTTGCAGCAGGGGAGTGTTCACGCCATTGCCGTGGACAAGAACGGAGCGAAATGGTTCGGAATGGAACACGGGCTGGTGCGCTACACGCACGGGCGCTGGCGGTTATATACTACTGGTGAGGGTCTGGCCGGTAATAAGGTTTATGCCATAAGCATAGATGCTGCGGGCAATAAATGGATGGGAACCGATGAGGGGGTGAGCCGCTTTGACGGCCAAAGCTGGCAGACTTTTACCCCTGAGGACGGTTTGGCCGGCAAGCATGTGCGGGGGATTGCCATAGACCGTCAGGGTAAAAAATGGTTTGCCACCAACGGGGGGATAAGTAAATTTGACGGCAAAAAGTGGAGCAGCTACACTACCCGCAACGGTTTAATTGACAACGAAGTATATGCTGTCGCCATTGACCGTCAGGGTAAGAAATGGTTTGCTACCGCCAGGGGAGTGAGCTGTTTTGATGACCGGAAATGGCGAAGCTATACCAGCGAAAACAGCGGCCTGGCCGACAATATGGTCTATGCAGTAGCGGTGGATGACGCCGATGATAAATGGTTCGGCACTGACAAGGGCGCAAGCCGCTTTGACGGCAAGCGCTGGAAAAGTTTTAACCGGAAAAACGAGTTAGCCGGAAATAGTGTTTATACCATAGGGGTAAACAAGCTGGGGGAAAAATGGTTCGGCACTGATAACGGCATCAGCAGGTATAACGACTTGAGTTGGAAGCACTATGGAACCCGCAACGGTTTGACCAGCAACTATGTTTTTCAATTGCCAGCGACAAGCAGGGCAACCAATGGTTTGGCACTGACAACGGCGTCAGCGAGCTGGCTTTTAAATAGGAAAAATTTTGACAGGATTAACAGGATGGACAGGATTTTTTAATTTTTTTTCAATCTATTTATCTTGTAAATCCTGTGTATGTGCCGTCTAGAAAGAAAAGGTCAAACACAATACGAAGAACCAACCAAGAAAGTATTTTGCGTGTGTATGGTAGCCGCAAGCTTTAGCTTGCGATATTTCCGCAGGCTGAAGCCTGCGCCTACCAAGTTTATGAATAGGTCGAGTTAAGGATTGACAGGATTATAAGGTTTTTGCTTTCTACTTTTATCTTGTTTATCCTGTTATCCTGTCTAAAAAAATCATTTCAGCGCTGGAACTGATAGGTGTCCCCGCCAAAGTGTACCTGGTATCTGACCACTTCCCACAAGTTATCCCGCATGATATTTGAACACCCCAGTTTATACTCCTTGCCCAGGCGGCTGGAGCTTAATTTCAAGTTATAGCCGGTCATTTGTCCCAGGGAATTATATTGGATGTTAATATAGGCCCAAACATAGGTATCGCCGGTGGTGGTACAAATTGAGGTGATAGTTTTGGCGGTAACGCGTCCCCCTTCATTCTTAACAACATCCTTCACTTGGCTGGTGTAAGCCCCAATACAACTAACCCCGGAAAACTCTATGCCGTCCTTGGTAAGGAGAAGGTTAGCTTCAGGAATTGTATTGGGCCCAGAAGCAGGGGCTGAAGCAACAGGTGCTGGAGCAGCCGGAGCAGCCCCTGGAGTGCCTCCTCCCTGTTGGACAGATTTACAACCTACTATCAACCCAAACACCAATAAGACACCTAACTTACCCTTCCAGCTAACCCTTTTCATTGCTTTATTCCTCCTTTTACCAGTTGCAGGAATACCTAATTACTTGGATAATAGCTCATCCAGCAGTGAAATTTATGCTAACACAAAACAGGGATTGAACGCAAGGGAATTTTATTGACTTTGTTGTTCTTGCCTTGCTATTATTGCCTGGATTTAAGGGTACCTTGCAAAATGGCCTTTTCGCCCAATATCTGCGTTATGCTCAAAATTTAATCCTCGGAATATCAAACATATGCCTGTGGTTAAATTTTTCGCATGC
>QIFF01000249.1 GCA_003230635.1 bacterium
CAAATAACATCGCCTGGATTAGCCTGGGGTGTTTGCGCTTTATGCCCTCTTTGTCTGATTTCGTCCGGAAATGTTATCCTGAAAGCAAAATCATCTGGCAGGAATTTATCTTGGGTGAAGACGGCAAGCTGCGCTATTTCAAGCCCTTGCGCATAAAA
The DNA here is from genome assembly GCA_003230635.1 of bacterium. Next base: position 159 of record QIFF01000249.1, read on the forward strand.
ATGTACTCTAAGCTGCTCAAAAGTATCCGTGAGTATGCCCCTGAAGTCATGGTTTATTTGTGCATGGAAAGCCCCGGTGTTTGGCAGGAAGTCTTTGGTAGTGCTCCGGCCCATAACCAAGCTTTTAAGGCGATGTTGGATGAGTGCTGCCCAAGATAATCCGATCGGAATTATTTGCCCCCTTAAGCAAGAAGCCAGCCCCCTGTTGGGCGCCTTTAAGACTCTTAAAGAGGAAAAGTTGAACGGGTGGCGTTGTTTTCGGGCAGAGTATAAAGGGCGGCGAGTTTGGCTGCTTGTTTCAGGTGTAGGCAAGAAAAAGGCGGCTGAGGCCGCTCAAAGTCTGATTGAGCATTGTCAGCCCGCTTGCCTGATCAATTTCGGCACTGCGGGGGGAGTGGCACCGGGGGTGAGGGTAGGGCAGGTGGTTGTTTCCCGCCAGGTGATTGCTTATGACTCCCAGCCTGCCGCCACTTACCTGGGGGATAGCTTTTTGCTGGAGCAGGCTTTGAGCATAGCGGGGGTAAGGGAGGGAATAATTGTTTCCGCCGATAAGAATGTAGATACGCCCGGCCAAAGGCAACATTTGTGGCAGAGTTATCAAGCCCTGTGCTGTGACTGGGAGAGCGCTGCGGTTTTGCAGGTAGCCCGGCGTAATTGCATCCCCGCCCTTGCCTTGCGGGTAATCAGCGATGTGGGAAAACAACCATTGCTAAAGGAGTTTAAGGCCAATTTACCCCGGGCGGCGGTCAAGGGCAGTCAGGTCTTGTTGGAACTTATAGAGAAATTGTAACCCCCAAGTGTTTTCTCTCTTGACCTGCCTTTAAATAATGTGCTAAAGTTTGACCGTAATATTGACTTAAGGCAGCTATCTTTTGAAACGAAAGGAGACTAGAAAAATGGCAATTTTTCATTCAGCTTCGGAGGCGGACGTCAGCAGGGCCATTGTGGGCGAGTTTTCCACGCAAATGCTGGACACGATTAACAATGATGTAATTATCATTGGGGCCGGCCCCAGCGGGCTGATAGCGGCGCGTGAACTGGCCAAAAAGGGCAGTAAGGTGTTGGTGGTTGAGGCCAATAACTACCTGGGCGGCGGTTTTTGGATTGGCGGTTTTTTGATGAATAAATTGACGGTGCGCGCCCCGGCCAACACGGTGCTGGAGGAAATGAACGTCCCCACCAAGGAAGTCAGCCCCGGACTTTATGTGGCCGACGGCCCCCATGCCTGCTCCAAGTTGATTGCCTCGGCCTGTGACGCAGGGGTCAAGTTTCTCAACATGACCAAGTTTGACGACGTGGTACTGCGCAACGGCAAGGTTGAGGGAACAGTGATTAACTGGACCCCGGTTTCCGCCCTGCCGCGGGCCATTACCTGCGTTGACCCCATTGCCATAGAGGCCAAGGTAGTTATTGACGCCACCGGACACGAGGCATGGGTGGTTAAATCCCTGGAGCAGCGCGGCCTGGTGGAGATTGCCGGCATGGGAGCGATGGACGTGGAAAATTCCGAGGATGCTATTGTGGAAAAAACCGGCCAGGTTTTCCCCGGCGTGGTAGTGACCGGCATGGCGGTATCCACCACCTACGGCCTCTCCCGCATGGGCCCCACCTTCGGCGGAATGCTCCTGTCCGGCCAAAAGGCCGCTGATTTGGTTTTGGACTCTCTCTTGGCTGAATTAGTAGTGTAACCTGTGGCTGCTAACTGCTTTTAGCTGTTCAAAAAGGCTGCTTTGGCCCACATCAGGCTGAAGTAGCCTTTTTTGTTCTGAGGTTAAAATGTCGATACACTCAAAATTTCTTGTTCACTGGACTGGCTGGGATTTTGATTACAATTGTTTGTGTCCTACTCCTGGCCGGGATCGTGCGCCAGCTCTTCCCCAAGAAGAGCTTAGGGATAGATATATTAAGAGGTTTCGTAATTGCTGCGAAAAGGGTCTAATGATGAATCAAGGCAGGGAAGACATCATGGGCCGGGTTGAAGGTATAAGTGTGTGGATTTCCCGGGTTTGTTTTACGGAAATACGTCTAAGCCAGGTTCAATGCCATGCCAAAAAGTATGGTAAATTGGGGATAGGATTTGATCGTAAGTTTGTGCTTGACCGTATGGGCAATCCAGTTTTCTACGTGCAAGATGCTGATACTGGTCTTATAATTAGCAGCTTAAATCATTTATTGGGCCTGGTCCAAAGGACAAATGATGCCAAGTTAGAAAACGAATTAGAATTTGTGTTCGGTTTTCTCAAGGGGATGTCGGATAGGAGGAAGCATCCTAGAGATTTTGGATTCTATGAGGAGATGGAATGGAGAGTAATTAATTTCCAAGAGATAAGGAAGGATTCTTGTAAATACATTGAAGTGGAAGACGCCAAAAAAGAGATTTATCGTTTGGTACTGAACCCCCAGGATATCAAAATATTAATATTCCCCGATGAACCAACAATGCGTATGGCAACTCAAGATGAATTTTTCAAAGATTATTTCAAAAAGCACGTTCCTATGATGACGACAGTTGAAGATTGTAAACATTTCTAACAACTAGGCACCAACTTATGTCATTCCTGCAAAAGCAGGAATCTAGGCAAGTGAGTATATATAAAATGGATTCCTGTTTGCACAGGAATGACAGACTTTGTAATTCCCTCTCCCCTCAGGGGAGAGGGGCAGGGTGAGGGGTGAATTGACAAAACAAGCAAAAGTACCCGTCGTCCCCATTCCCAAAGCAAACCCCACTTGACAAATTCGTCTGTCTGGCCTAGAATGAGGGCCTGATTTACCCAAATCCGCCACCTGGTCTGAGAACAAAGACTGTTCAGAAAGGTTCAGAGTAAGGCGCCGAGCCGATTTGAGCGCAGGCGTAGCAAGGCTACGTTGAGCATCAAACCGGTGAAGGCAACGCAGCCTCTGGGCCTTTCTGGACAGCCGACTTCCAGAATTAGGCGGTGGATTTGGGTTTACCTGGCGGTGTAGCTCAGCTTGGTTAGAGCATGCGGCTCATATCCGCAGTGTCCGGGGTTCAAATCCCTGCACCGCCACCAAATTTTAGCAGCAGAAATAGAAAAGGGATTAGCAAATTTTGCTAATCCCTTTTTGGCTAAGGGTGCCCTAAAGGTTGCTTTCATCTATCGTGTGGGACTGCTGAAAGGGGTCGGGTAAATTCCAGCCGACTAGTTTGTCGTCCTCAAATATGACATATTGCAGTTTGGCTTTGAAGGGAACAAAGGGGGCGCTACAAGAAGAGAATAAGGCCAGAGTGCAGCCCCTTAGATTAGGGCCATATTCATAATATGTCCATACCTCTCTGGTTTTTCCTCCCGGCATTGTTTGCTTGGCTACTTCGTCAGCGCTGCCCAGAATTTCGCGCGCTTCCCGGGAAGACATGCCTATTTCTATCTCACCCTGGTTGACCGCATCGGTAACCGGCTTTGAAGAGTACAAAGCACAGCCGTTTAGAATCACCAACAGGCTCACGGCTAAGGTTATTTTCTTTATTTTCTTTAGCAGGCTAAAGTTTATTTGCAATTTGCCTTACCTCCTTTTAACCAAATCCACCACTTGGTAAAACAAAAAGACCCAGCCAGAGAGGCCGGGTCTTTTTTGTACTATCAATCCAACTGGTTATTATTCTTCCTCTCCGGTTTTCAGAAAATGGATTATATCTCCGAAGACATCTCCAGTCCTTTTCTTTTCCGCTTCTAATTCATGTTCTACTGCTTTTCTGTCTGCCTCGTTTACGGGCATGTGACAGCCTTCACAGTTCAATATCGGGGCCATGTATTTGGTTGAGTCCAGATCAATGCTAAAGGATCTAAGCACCGCATGGCAGTTCTTACAGCGCAGGTGAAAGGCGTCCTTTAGTTTGAGCAACTGCCCCTTTCTGGCGCCCTTACTGGGTGCTTCCTTGATCCTTTCGATTAAGTCAGTACGCCCTTTTTTGGCGTGACAACCAGTTAAACACAGGTTCTTGCCTTTGGCCTTAACCTGCCTTTTGGCGTGACATCTGCGGCAGGCCCTGGGGTCTCTTCCCCGCCGTTTTCTGTGATGGCAGACCTTACAGGCTACTTCCGGATCACCGCCCGCCATCTTTAAGACCAGTTTTTGATGCATTTTGTGGGGAAACTTAACCCGCTGGTAATCTACCTTGATGGTTTTTCTGGAACCGGTCCCCAGGGTAACTTCCGTCCCCCCCATCTGAGCGATACCGCTAAAGGAGAAAAGCACCACCCCGGCCAAGGCAAGTCCTATACTTAAGCAAATTTTCTTTTTCCACATAAGATTTCTTCCCCTCCTTCCTTAATTTTCAAGGCACCCTAAAGGAACAACCATTAATAAAAAGCTACCACACCACCAGTAGGTTGTCAAGGTAAAATGTTTTTGAATATGCGTTCAGTCCCCTTTTTATCTTTTATCTCGGCCGGCCGGAAGCCCAGCTTACCCTTTTCCAGCAGGGGCGGGAGCAGTCCCAGGTCATTAAAAGGCTTGCCGCTTTGCAGGTTAAAACGCACGATTGTCCCCAATTCATACAAACGCCCATGCCGGCGGATTGACTCCAGAAAGAGTTTTTCAAAGAGCTTGATTCTAGGAAAGGTTCCCGGCAACCGGCGCTGAAGGACTATTTGCCGCAGGGCATCCATGATTTTGGCTATGTCCACCTGCTTGGGACAACGGGCGGTGCAGGTTATACAGGAGAGGCAATACCAGATGGTGGGTGTGCGCAGGGCAGCCTCTTCCTGCCCCAGTTGAATCAGATGAATAATCTGGTGAGGAGCCGGGCTGGCAGCAGCAGCAATCGGGCAGCCCGCAGTGCACTTGCCGCACTGGTAACACAAGCTGACCTCCTGGCCGCTGATTTTTTTGACCAGTTGGCTGAAAGCGGGATTAATTTCTGTTAAATCCAGGAGCTTAAGTAGCAATATAACTGCTTAAATCCGCATAGCGCGTGTTTATATCGCGGATAATTCGGGTCAGAGCAAGAATAATCCCTTCCTGAACCGCAAGCCCTCGTTGGGGATCCTGCCCAATAATCTGCTTAAAATCCCCTCGGCTTAGAACCAGCAGCTTGCTCTGTTCCAAAGCAGTGGCCTTGGCCGAATGCTCCTTGCCGTCAAAGAGGGAAAGCTCCCCAAAGAAATTCCCAGTTTTCAGCACGCTAATCTTTTCGTGCTCATTAACCAGCCCCTGAATGAGCAGGGAAATCTGGACGCTTCCCTCTTCTATCAGGTAGAGATTGCCCCCTGGCTGCCCCTGGCTGAAGATGTCGTGACCGGGAGCATAGGTTCTCTCCTGCAAATGCCTGCTTAACTGCTCCAGTTCTTCCTCCGGCAGGTCTGCAAAGAGGGAAAATTGCTTTAAGCTGGGTTTGGGCATTTTTAGCGTCCTCCCTTAAGAATTAGGGTGTCTTGAAAAATTAGTTTATACTTTATCCTTCATAACCTCTTCCACAATACTGTCCACCAGCACTTCTTCGGTTTGAACGGTGGTTGCCATCTCTTGCGGACTTACTTCTCCCAAGCAGGCCCCACACTGGCCACAGCCGGTAAAATAAGGCTTCAAGCCCATTTTCTGGCGCGCCTTGAGCAGTCTGCCTACCTCCTGGCGGGAAAGGGGGGCGGCATGTCCCAGGCTGCGGGCATAGAAGGTCACCTGCGCCGCATGCTCAATGCGCTCCAGCTTCATATAAGCGGCATCCAAATCCACACCTACGGTAAGGCTGCCGTGACGCTTCAGGATTAAGGCGTCATAGTCCTGGATAAATTTTTGGATTACTTCCGCCCCCTCGCTGGTGGTGGGGGTGGCATAGTCGGTGGTGGGGATGGAGCCCAGGCTCAAAACCACCTCAGGCAGGATACATTGGGCCAGGGAAATCCCGGCAATGGAGAAAGCGGTACTGATCGGGGGGTGGGCGTGGACTACCGCCCCAATATCCGGACGCTTCTGATAGGCGCAAAGATGCAT
>QIFF01000188.1 GCA_003230635.1 bacterium
GTTTGCAGGAAATAGAAGTGCTCTCCGACGGCAAACGGCGCCCCCGGCTGCGCTGCACAGGGCAAGCCCAACGGAAGCTTGAGTATATCCAGCAAATTCACCTCAGCCTTTCCCATGACAGCGAGTACGCTATAGCCCAGGTGGTGCTGGTCAGGAAACCAACCGGATAAAGGAAAATCGTTGACCCTGGTAGCAAAGTGTAGTATTTTAGCTTCAGGCTTGATGGACGGAGAAATAACTAAATGGAAATTACTCTGGCCCTGCAATCTCCCCAACAGGTGAAGGGGGCTTGTCAGACTGCGGCGCAATATATTCGCTTGGGGTATCCCTATTGTTCACTGGTCGCCCGGCAAACCTGGCCTGTTGATGCGTTAAGGCAGGGTATTTTAACCATTCTGGAAGCAGGCAAATCCCCGCAATTACTTTTGCCCTTCTGCCCCCTGGAAGAGAGCGAAGAGGATTACTGGCAGCAAAACGAACTGCTGCTGAAGGAGTTTCCCCAGGCAGAGGCGGTTATTTCCAACTGGGGGTTGGTAAAACTGCCCCTTATCAATCCCAAAATCGCTTCCTGTCATCTGAACGCCCTGAGCAGCCAGGAAGTGGCCTTGTTGCAGGAGGCGGGAATAAAGGCGGCGGCCTTACCCTTGAGCTTGCGGGAAGGGGAGCTTATTCGCCGGCTGGTGCGCCATAATCCAGGGATCGAGTTTGAATATCAATTAGACGGTCAGGTGTTGACCGGTTTTACCTGGCGCTGCCAGGCTGAACCGGGAGCCAGGCCCGCAGGCAACGGGAGTTGCTGCCAAAAATCCAAATACTTTCTCCCTTCGGGGGATGAGTCATTGCCAAACATGCAAGCCCGGGGCAATACCGTCTGGCTGGGACAGCAGATGACCACCCTGCAGCAGGTGCAGGATCTGGCCGCTTGGGGGGTCAAGCGCGGGGTAATTTCAGGAGCTGATCGGCCTTTACCAACTGGTCTTGAAAGAGGGAACGGCAGCCCTCGGGCGAAGTGAGTTTTATCAGCAGTTGCGCCAGCGGGTTCGTTTCCATCACTTTAATTAAGGGTGCTATGAACAAGATTAAAATTGCCATTGCCGGCGTAGGCAATTGCGCCAGCGCGCTAATTCAGGGGATTAGTTTTTATCAGAAACATGCTCCTGAAGAATGGATTGGTTTGATGCACTCCGAAATCGGGGGCTATAAGCCGACCGACATCGAGGTGGTAGCCGCCTTTGACATTGATAAGCGTAAGGTAGGGCGGGACTTATCCGAGGCGATTTTTGCCGCTCCTAATTGCACCAAGGTTTTCCAACGGGAGATTTCCAACCCGCCGCTGGAGGTGAAAATGGGGCCGGCTTTGGACGGGGTGCCCCCCCTAATGCAAAGACATAAAAAGGAGCAGGCTTTCCGTCCGGCTGATTTGCCTTCCTGTAATGTGGTGGCCGAGCTAAAGCGCAGCGGCACCCAGATGCTGCTGATTTATCTGCCGGTAGGCTCAGTCCAGGCGGCGCACTTTTATGCCAACGCCTGCCTTGAGGCCGGGGTGGGGTTGATTAATAACATCCCGGTGTTCATCGCCTCGGACCAGGATTGGTGCCGGCGTTTTGCCGATAAGAAGCTGCCCCTGATTGGGGACGACATCAAATCCCAGTTGGGGGCTACCATCCTGCACCGCGTCCTGGCCAGGTTGTTCCGCGATCGCGGGGTGACACTGGATCACACCTACCAGTTGAACTTCGCCGGCAATACCGATTTTATGAATATGCTAGACCGCCAGCGCCTGGAAATGAAGAGGATTTCCAAGACCGAAGCGGTGCAGTCGCAACTGGATACCCCCCTGGATGATGATGACATCTACATCGGCCCCAGTGATTATGTGCCCTGGCTCAAAGATAATAAAAACTGCCTCCTGCGCATGGAAGGCCGGGGGTTCGGCAATGTACCGCTGAAAATGGAGCTGAAGCTCTCGGTGGAGGATTCCCCCAACTCGGCCGGGGTAGCCATTGACGGCATCCGCTGCCTGAAGCTGGCCCTGGAGCGTGGCATCAGCGGAGTGATTAGCTCACCTTCCGCCTATTTTATGAAGCACCCCCCTGAGCAGTTTCCCGATGAAGTCGCCCGCCAACAAGTAGAAGAGTTTATCTTAGGCCAACGGGAAAGGTAAAATGCAACTCAATATTCCCACCAGTTGGTCTCCCCGTCTGCTGGATGAGTGCCGGGAACTTCCTATAATCAGTGTCTATGGGCGCCTGCCCTGGGAGGTGATTGGCGGCGGCCGGCCGGGGACAGCCCTGCCCTATGTCTCCCGCCCGGAAGCCGAGGCCCATATCGCCCGGGTGCGCCGCCGGGGCTGGGACTTCAATTACATCCTCAATGCCTCCTGTCTGGGCAATATGGAATATACTTCCACCGGCCACAGAGACATTCGCCGGCTGCTGGACTGGATGTGCGAAGCCGGGGTGAACGCCACCACGGTGGCCGTTCCCTACCTGATTGAAATCATAAAGAGGCACTACCCTCAGTTGCGGGTGGTGGCCTCGGTCTTCTGCCACATTGATTCCGTGGATCAGGCCCGTTTTTATCAAGACCTGGGAGCGGACGAGATTACCATTGTCCAGCTTTACAACCGCCAGTTTAATTTCCTCAGAAAACTGCGGCAAAACCTTAGCTGCAAGCTCCAGATCATCGTCAACAACGCCTGCCTGCTGGGCTGCCCCTACCGGCGCTACCACGCCAATATAAATGCGCACGCCTCGCAGTGCGGCCAGCCCAACCTGCCCTTTGACTACCCGGTAATCAACTGCTCCCGGGTGCGCCTGCAATGCCCGGCGGAGGTGATTAAATCCCCCTGGATCCGCCCCGAGGATTTGCACTACTATGAGGGAATCGGCATCAATAGGTTCAAGCTCTCCGGGCGCACCAAAAGCACCGAATGGCTAATTGCTGCCATCAAAGCCTACGCCCAGCGCCGCAGCCCTGATAACTTTGCCGAATTGCTGAGTGTGCCCAACGGCCCGGGCTCCTGCAAACGCAAACTCCCTTCGGGAGTGCCGGCGGTGGACCTGCTTATAGACAACCAGGCCCTGGGGGAGTTTCTCCCCTTCTTCTTCCAGCAAGAATGCCAAGTAGAGGATTGCGACCAGTGCGGCTACTGCGCTGAAGTGGCGCAAAAAGCCGTACGCACCGACCCGATTTTGAACCGCCAGGCGGTGGCTGGCTATGAAAGCCTGCTGGAGCAACATTTCGCCGGTTAAAAGATTTTTTGACAGGATTGACGGGATAGAACTTTAAATCCTGCGTTCAAATATCAGATTACTTCGCTACGCTCGCAATGACATGGTTTTTGCGACATGGTTTTTGACATTTGACATTTGGATTTGATTTGAGCTTTGGATTTTGACATTTGACATTACCCGCTTGTATATCCCCTCTAAAAAAGGAGTAGAGGCTTTAGCCTCGTGAAAAATCACGGGCATAAATACCCTACTCCTGAAGGAAGATAAATTGCAACTCTCTTTCGTCAAGATGCAGGGGTTGGGTAACGATTTCATCGTCATAGACGGGCGTAATCTATCCCTGCCGAATTTAAATCAAACTGCAAAGCAACTCTGCCACCGGCGCCTGGGGATTGGCGCCGACCAGTTATTGGTTCTGGGGCACTCGTCTTGTGCCGATTTTTCCATGCAGGTCTTTAACGCCGACGGCAGCCAGGTGCAGATGTGCGGCAACGGCATTCGCTGCCTGGCCCGCTATATTCGAGAGCAAGGGCTTAGCGAAAAGGATGAGCTGGTGATTGAAACCCCGGCCGGGATTATCAAGCCCCGCTTGCTGGGTGATGAGGTGGAGGTTGATATGGGGCCGCCGGTGCTGGAAGGCGAGCTAATTCCGGTTGCGGCTGAAGGGCAAATAATCAATTATCCACTGCCTGTTAATGGTAGAGAATTTAAAATAACTTGTGTCTCCATGGGCAATCCTCATTGTGTAATCTTCGTGAACAATGTGGCCGACTTTCCTTTAACCGAACATGGGTCTATCGTAGAAACTCACTCTTTTTTCCCCGAGCGGACTAATGTAGAATTCATTGAAGTACTAAGTCCTACTGAAATCAAAATGCGGGTCTGGGAACGGGGGGCGGGGGAAACCCCGGCCTGCGGCACCGGGGCCTGCGCCGCCGTGGTAGCTTGTGTGCTCAACCAGAAAGCCCAGCGCCGGGTGACGGTAAGCCTGCCCGGCGGACAACTACATATCCACTGGCACTCAGAAAACCAACATGTCTATATGCGCGGCCCGGCGGTTACAGTCTTCCGCGGCCGGGTAGAAATCTAACAAAAAAGGGTGCCTTAAAAAATTAGAATTTTCGTTCAATATCAAGGCATGTGAAAAATTTAACCACAGGCATATGTTTGATATTCCGAGGATTAAATTTTGAGCATAACGCAGATATTGGGCGAAAAGGCCATTTTTCAAGG
>QIFF01000199.1 GCA_003230635.1 bacterium
GAGATTGAACCCTCCAGGATTATTAGTGCCTATAAGCAACTGGCCGACTGTTATGAGGTAGTAATTGTGGAAGGCTCCGGCGGGTTGTTGGTGCCCCTGCGGGAAGACTACCTGATGGCAGACCTGGCCAGGGATTTGAAGTTACCCTTGCTGGTAGTGGCGGACAATCGGCTGGGGGTGATTAATCATGCCGCCCTGACAGTAAAATGCGCCCAGACCAGGGGCTTAGAAGTCCTGGGAGTGCTGCTTAATCAAACCGAATTTCTGCCCCCAAACCCAATTCAGCGCGACAACCCGGCCATTATCGCCCGGATTACGCAGGTGCCGCTGCTGGGGGCTGTTCCCTACCGCGAGGCCCAGGGGCCTGAGTTGGTGCCGGCGATAGCCGCCCTTTTGGAAGACACCCTGGTCGTTGATTCACTCTTATTGGAATTGGATTTAAGGAATAATACCTATGCGCACAGCCCAGGTTAGCCGCAGCACCAGCTTGTGTAGGTTGGGTTGAGGAACGAAACCCAACAATTATTGGGACTCATTTTTTGTTGGGTTTCATTTCATTCAACCCAATCTTGTTACTGCGGAAGCAGGGAGCGGAAGGTGTAGAAATATCACAATGATTATAAAGCGTTTAATAATAAGTATTCTTTCCATTGCTTTGCTTTTTTTAGTTTTCACCGATAGTTGCAAGGCTAGTAATCGGGTTAAGATTATAGGTGAATATCAATATACTTATGGAGATAATGAAAGCCTTATAGAAGCTAAAAGCATTTGCTATTCAATGGCTGTCAGAAACGCCATCGAATCGTATAAAACATTTGTAATCGCGACATCTACCGTTAAAGATTATAAGCTGATAAAAGATTTAATCCAGACTATTTCTTCCGCATACATTGAAGATTTGAAAATAATTGAAGAATCGGTAACCGGACGGACTGTTAATACAAAAATTGAGGGCTATATTGTTCCGTCTATAATTGATAATGTACTCAAACGAGAAGTCCAAAGGCTTCAGGGCAAAGAACCAGAAGCGATAGCGGATAACGGGTACTTAAAAATCTTAAAGGTTGTTGATAGTAAGATTTGTAACGCATGCACAGCAATAAAAGAAGTAATTGTAACTTATAAAGTTTTGAGGAATACTGGCAGTTTGTATTACAGTTCTGAACAAAACCGTAGCCCCCAATTTAAGATCTTAATAGATTATTATGACATCAATGGAGATACAATTGGTGGGGACGCTAAATTTATTCATTACTCTAGCACTGAAATGGTGAGCGGACAAATAGGAACCGTAAAGTTTTCGGTGCCAGCAGAAGAGGCTCTGGCCACGGCTAGATCTTATTCTTACCGTGTTTGGCTTTATGATAAACAAGAGTAAATGTTTCTGGAAATAATCCTAAAAAATTGCCGTTATGAATGAACGTGAAGAAAAACTGCGAAGAGTTGCTTTAAAATGTGCAGATTTTGCCCGGCAACTGTCATATCACTTGGCATTGTATAAAAAATATAGGGGTGGAGGAGTTACTTTAAATTTTTGGAGATGTATGTCCAACAATGCGATTGATTTGGCTGTTTTAGATTGGTTCCATTTATTTGGTTCCTATAGGGACAACTTGCATTGGAAAAACATTGTAGAGGATGAAGAAGCATTTAAAAAGGGATTACTTGCTGAGTTAAAAATTAGTGAAGCACAATGGGAAATAATTCATGAAAACGTAAAGAATTATAGGGATAAAGATGTGGCTCATATTGAAGTCCGTCCTGTAAGTCATATGCCTGACATAGACAAAGAACCTCTTCGTGCAGCAAATTATTATTATAAATACATTTTACCTGAACTTACTGGGTACTCAGATTATTATCGCGACGAATACCCTAAAGATTTAATTCAATATCATAAAAAAAGTTTAGAAGAAGCTATAAAAATCACATCAATTGCTTGTGGTGCTACAAAAAACATAGATTTCCGGGGGCACCATACTTAATTGAGGAAATTAGGGGAAGATAACTAAGGTGTTCCCTTAAATTAGTCAATGGACAGCTTGGGCAGGAAGTAGATGGGCTTTGAGGATAGCATTATGAACAAGAAAGCAAAAGCCATCATCCGCAGGATGACGGAAAAGATTAAGGAAAGCTATCAACCGGAAAAAATAATCCTGTTTGGTTCCTACGCCTATGGGAAGCCGACCCGGGATAGCGATGTTGACCTGTTTATTATCAAGGACGACCCGCGCCGGCCTATTGACAGGGAAGTTCATGTGTGCCGCATCTTGCGAGAAGAGAACCGAGAAATGGCTTTGACCACTTTGGTTTATACCCCCGCAGAAGTGGCCTACCGCCTCTCTATCGGGGATGATTTTGTAAGTGAGGTGCTGAGCAAGGGAAAGTTGTTATATGCCAGATAGAACGAAAGTAGCATTGGAATGGTTTGAGAAAGGGAAACACGATTGGGAAGGTGCCCAATTACTTTTTGAAAACGGGCACTACACAGATACTATCGCCATGCTGATCCAGCAGGCTGTTGAAAAGTATCTTAAAGGTTTTCTTATCCTTCATGGTTGGAAATTGGAAAAGATACATGACTTGGTTAAACTGCTGGCGGAAGCTGCTAAGTACAAGCCAGGGCTTGACAGATTTGAGGAAGACTGCCGGCGGATAACCAGATACTATTCCGAGGGACGATACCCAGGGAGGATGCCGGTAGAGTATCCCCGAGCTGAGATAAGGGAAGCCCTCTGTGCCGCAGAGGAGATGATTAAAGAGATAGGGGAAATCATATAATCCTGTTCATCCTGTCAAAAACAAGAGAGAGTACCTATGCGCACAGTCCAGCTTAAACGCAAGACCAGCGAGACTCAAATCACCTGTAAGTTAAATCTGGATGGGAAGGGGGAGGCCCGTTTGGATACCCCCCTGGCCTTTCTCAATCATATGCTGACTCTGAGTGCCCGGCACGGTTTCTTTGATTTGGAACTGGAAGCCAGAGGGGATACAGAGGTGGATTTTCATCATCTGGTGGAGGATATTGGCATTGTCCTGGGGCAGGCGGTAAAGCAGGCGCTGGGAGAAAAAAGGGGAATCCGCCGTTACGGCACCGCCAGCGTGCCTATGGATGAGGCCCTGGCCACGGTAGCGCTGGACCTTTGCTCGCGGCCATGTTTTGTCCTGCGGGGGGAACTGCCTCAAGGGGCGGTGGGGGATTTTGCCCCTGAGCTGCTGGAGGAGTTTTTCCGCGCTTTTAGCAATCACAGCGGGGCCACTTTCCATCTTAATTTGCACTACGGGCAGAATTTGCATCATTTGATTGAGGCCGCTTTCAAGGCCTTCGGGCGGGCGCTGGACGAGGCCACCCGTCTGGACGAGCGGATTGGGGACACGGTTTTATCTACCAAAGGGACATTGTAGCATGTGGGAGGACGGCGAAAAACAAATCAAGGAATTTGGCAAGCTGTTCCGCAAGATCAAGGGTGAAATCAGTAAGGTAATTGTGGGACACGAGGAAGCGCTGGAGAATATTTTGATTGCCCTGTTTGCCGACGGGCATGTGCTGCTGGAAGGGGTGCCGGGTCTGGGCAAGACCTTGCTGGTGAAGACCCTGGGTGAAATT
>QIFF01000245.1 GCA_003230635.1 bacterium
CTGAAGTTGTGCCGGCTGCCCCCCACTCCCTTGGAACAGGCGGAACTGTTGGAACAGTTGCGCATTATGGAAAATGGTTACCGCATCAAGGTGATAGAAACCCAATATGATTGTATTGGGGTGGATACACCAGAGGATATTAACAAAATAGAACAAATATTAGAAAAGGAATAGAAATATGGAACGAGTAGGCTTATTTGTAGATGTACAGAATATCTGGAAGACCTTTGGCAAAATTAAGTACGACGTTTTGCTCAAGCATGCCACCCAACAGGGACAGCGGCGCCTGGTGCGGGCGGCCGCTTTCATGAGCTATGACCCCAACGACGAGGGGCAGCATAACTTCATGCGCGCCCTGAGCCACCTGGGTTACCGGGTGGTGAGCAAGCCCATTCGCCGCTTGCCGGACGGCAGCATCAAGGGGAATATGGACATGGAATTCGCCATTGACGCCCTGATTCTGGGCAAGGTGCTGGATGTGGCCATCCTGGTTACCGGCGACGGGGACTTTGTGCGCCTGGTGGAGGCCCTGGGGTATCTGGGGGTGCGGGTGGAGGTAATCGGCCCGGATACCAATACCGCCATTCAGTTGATTTATGCCGCTGACCACTACAGCAATATGAGTATGATCAAGGGTATTGGTGAAACAAGGGCTTACCACGAGGAGCGCAGCGGGCAGATTGAAGAAAAGGGAGCAGCTTAGGGGAGAAACTCCCGATGGATATCATTATTGACGGCTATAATCTTTTGAACGCCTCGCCGCATTACCAGGCCAGGGGCGGCGACTGGGAGCAGGCCCGCCAGCGACTGATGAAACAATTGCAGCAATATCAGTCGGTTAAACAGCATAAAATCACGGTGGTCTTTGACGGCTGGAAGCATGGCTGGCCTACCGAGCAGCGGGAGCGGCAGGGTAATATCCAGGTGATTTTTTCCCGTCAGGGGGAGCAGGCCGATGAAGTAATCAAGCGCATGGTGCGCCAGGGCAAGAGGTCTCCCCTGGTAGTTACTTCGGACAGGGAAATTATCCAGGTAGTGGAGCAGGCCGGAGCCCAGGTTGTCAGATCGGCTGAGTTTGAGGGCAAGCTGCAAATGGCCGCTTACCTGGGGGCCAAAGGGGGCGAGGAGTGCTATGACGAAAGCCTGGATAAGCCCCTCAGCACCAGAAAAAAGGGCAATCCCCGCCGCCTGCCCCGTAAGGAGCGCCAGCGCCGCTTGCGGGTGGAGAAATTGTAGGGCACCCTGTAATATTAACCAGCTTTCTTGGAGCAATAAATGTTTGTCGTCAGTAACTTATTGAGCGCAGTGGCGGAGATTCTGGACATGCTGCTCAGCCTTTATATGTGGGTGATTATCATTGCCGCCTTGATTACCTGGGTCAATCCGGATCCCTATAACCCGATTGTGCGCTTTTTGTATCGGGCCACGGAGCCGGTTTTCCAGTATATCCGTCGCATTTTACCGATAAGGGCTTCGGGAATTGATTTTTCTCCCATGATTGCCCTGTTTGCCATCATATTTTTGCGTCGCTTTCTGGTGCAGACACTTTTGCAACTTGCCATGAACCTGGGGTGAGAGGGCTTCCATTGACACTCACGGATGAGGGAGTAATCCTCAGGGTGCGGGTGCAGCCGCGGGCCTCGCGCAATAGGATTCTCGGCGGGTACGGGGGGGCATTGAAACTTGCCCTGAGCGCTCCGCCGGTAGAGGGGGCGGCTAACCAGGCCTGCATAGAGCTGCTGGCTAAAGTTTTTGGCCTCAAAAATGCCCAGGTGCAGATTAAGAACGGACAAAAATCCAGGAACAAACAGGTGTTGCTCCAGGGGATAGAACCAGAACAGGTGGAAGAACGGTTAAAGGAGATTTTAACGCATGGTTAATACGATTGAATGGAACGAGCACGGCGTGCGCTTGATTGATCAGACCCTGCTGCCCCATAAAAGGGTTTTTGTAGAATGTGAAGATTATCACCAGATAGCCGAAGCGATTAGCAGCATGCGCATCCGGGGCGCCCCGGCGATTGGGGTTGCCGCAGCCTTTGGAGTGGCCCTGGGGGCGCAGCGGATAGAGGCCCTGGACTTCACCTGCTTCCGGGAGCAACTGGAGGTCGTATGTTCCGAGCTGGCCGCAACCCGCCCTACCGCGGTCAATCTTTGCTGGGCATTAGATGAGATGAAGCAAACGGCTGCCGCCAATAAGCACCTGCCCCTGGAGCAGTTGAAAGCCGTTCTGGTCAAGCGGGCTAAAGAGATGCTGGTCGAAGACATTGCTGCCAACCGCCGCATGGGTGCTCATGGCAGGCAGTTTATCAGCGACGGGGACACCATTCTTACCCATTGTAATGCCGGGGCACTGGCTACCGGGGGGTACGGCACCGCCCTGGGGGTAATTCGGGCCGCCCATGAAGAGGGCAAGAAGATTAAGGTGCTGGCCGACGAGACCCGCCCCTTTTTTCAGGGAAGCCGCCTTACCGCCTGGGAGCTGCAGCAGGACGGCATTGCGGTTACCCTGATTACCGACAGCATGGCCGGTTATATGATGCGCCAGGGCAAGGTAAATCTGGTGATTGTGGGTGCTGACCGCATTGCCGCCAACGGGGACGTGGCCAATAAAATCGGCACTTACACAGTAGCGGTGCTGGCCAAAGAGCATAAGATTCCCTTTTACGTGGCCGCCCCGCTTTCCACCATAGATTTCAGCAAGGAAAATGGAGATCAGATCCCCATTGAGGAGCGCCCCCCCCGCGAGGTTACCCATGTCGGGGGAGTCCACCTGGCACCGGAGGGGATTTCGGTGGCCAACCCGGCCTTTGACATTACGCCCCATCAATATGTTAGCGCCATCATTACCGAGCGGGGCGTTGCCCAGCCGCCGTTTATAAAAAATCTGGCTGCTCTCAAGTAAGGAAAAGCAATGAAAAAGCTAATCGCTATTGTCTTAGCTGCCGGTGAGGGAACCCGAATGCGTTCCTCTTTGGCCAAGGTTTTACACCCCTTGGCCGGAGCACCCATGCTCAGCTATGTGCTGGATGCCCTGGGGAGCCTGGGAGCGGAAAGGATTCTGGTGGTTACCGGCTACCAGGAGCAGCGGGTGCGGGCGGCGGTGGCGGATTATTCGCTGGAGTTTGTCCAGCAGGCGCAGCAACTGGGTACGGGACACGCCCTGCGCCAGACCCAATCAGCCTTGTCAGGCTTTAGCGGCCACTTGCTGGTGGTCAACGGCGATACCCCTCTGCTCACCCCTGCAACCCTAGGACAATTGGTGCAGACTCATCTGGGGGGGGATTATGCCGCCAGCCTGCTTAGCGCCGAGGTGTCTGATGCCGCCGGCTATGGCCGAATTCTACGCGATGAGCAGGGCCGGCTGCTCAAGGTGGTGGAAGAAAAGGATGCTGCTCCTGAGCAGTTGGCGATTAAGGAAACGGCGAGCGGGGTCTATTGCTTTGCCGCCCCCTGGATTTTTGCCCAGTTGGAGAAGCTTAAGGCGGATAACGCTCAGGGGGAGTACTACCTGACCGATGTTATAGAGATGTGTTGCCGACAGGGCTTGCCCGTTGGCAGCCTGCTTGCCCCGGAGGCCGGGGAGGTTATGGGTATTAATGACCG
>QIFF01000202.1 GCA_003230635.1 bacterium
TTATCTTTCCGTCTTTTCCCTGGCCGGGGTAGCCCTTGTCGCCATAAGCGGGGAAGAACAGGCGATTTGGGCCAGTTTTCGCTACCTGTTATTGAGCACTGCCAGCGGCATTCTAATCCTGCTGGGGATTGGTTTCCTCTACTATTTCAGCGGTACGCTCAACATAGCTGAATTGAGCCAGAGATTGAGCAACCTTACCCATACCAATTCCGTACTTACCGCCCTAATCCTAATCATTGTGGGTTTCAGCATCAAAGCAGCCCTTTTTCCCCTGCATATCTGGATGCCCGATGCTCATGCCTTCGCCCCCTCTCCAGTCAGTGCCATTCTCTCCGGGCTGGTGATTGAAATGGCGGCTTACGGAATGGTACGCAACCTTTTCTTCCTCTTCCGTCTCAAGGGGGGTCTGAACGCTTCTTCCATTAACCTGACTCTCTGCTGGCTGGCGGCGGCGGCCATAATCTATGGAGCGGTGGGGGCCATTTTCCAGGAGGATTTGAAACTGATTTTGGCTTACTCCAGCGTCAGCCAAATCGGCTACATTGTTCTGGGAATTGGTTTGGCCTCCTACTTCGGATTATTGGGCAGCATGCTGCACATTATCAACCACGCAGTTATGAAGTCCGCCCTCTTTTTAAGCGCCGGGGCCTTGTTTTATAAGACTGGCTGGCGTACCTTAACAGAGCTGCAAGGAATGGGCAGACAAATGCCCATGACCTGTGGCGCCCTAGCGTTGGCGGGAATTGCCATTGTCGGTTCCCCCCCGGCCTGTGGTTTTGTCAGTGAATGGTATATCTGCTTGGGGGCGATTGAGTCCCAACAAACGATTTTTGCGGTTATTATTCTGAGTGGCAGTCTGCTAAGCACCGTCTATTACCTGAAAATTATTAATTCCCTTTATTTCAAGGCCCCAAGTCAAACTGAGGCTGCCGTAGCTGCTGTCCAGGAAGCCCCCCTGAGCATGCTGATGCCGATATGGTTTCTGGCCCTGGCCTCAGTGGGCCTGGGAATATTTAGCCGCTACCCCCTACTCTGGCTGGAAAAAGCCGTAGCGGGGATTTTGTAAAAGGAATTTTTGACAGGATTAACAGGGATTAACTAGATTTTTGCCTTTTTTACTTTCTATCTTGTTCATCCTGTAATCCTGTCTAATTCTTTTTATATGTTCTGTTATCCAGTCAGAGAATAAGAAAGCACACATGAACCAAGAAATCGTTTCCTGGGTCTTGCCGGCAACAGTGGGGATTTCCCTGCTGCTTGCCCTGCTGATCTGGCTCACTAGGGACAAACCGACCCGACTGCACAATTGGCTGGTAATAAGCGGCGCCGCAATTAAGCTGTGCCTGGTCTTGAGCTTGTTGCCCGGAATTTGGCAGGGCAAGGTTTTTCATTACCGACTTTTCCTTTTCATTCCCCAGATGGAGATTGCCTTTCGTGCCGATGGGCTGGGATATCTGTTTGCCCTGATTGCCTCCTTTTTCTGGCTAATCACGGCAATCTATTCAACCGAATACATGCGCCGGGAAAAATCCCTGCCCCGCTACTGGATTTTTCTGTCTTTGTGTATGAGCAGCACCCTGGGAATCGCCTTTTCCGCCAATCTTTTTACCCTGTTTTTATTCTATGAGAGCTTAACCCTCTGCACCTATCCCCTGATTGTACACGAGCAAAGCCCGCAGGCGCTCCGGGCCGGGCGCAAGTATTTGCTCTACTCCCTGGCCGGCGGGGGCATTTTAATGCTTTCCCTGCTAATCACCTATTCCCTGAGCGGTCATCTTAACCTGGGACAAGGGGGAATTCTACCCGGCAGCAGCGATCCCTTTACCCTATATTTCTTGTTCGCTGCTTATCTTATCGGTTTCGGGATCAAGAGCGTGCTGATTCCCCTGCACGGCTGGCTGCCGGATTCCATGATTGCCCCCACGCCGGTCAGCGCTATCCTGCATGCGGTAGCGGTAGTCAAATCCGGGGTGTACGGCCTGTTGCGCACAATAATTGACATCTTCGGCCTGCCCTTAATCAAGCAACTGCACCTGGGTAACTGGCTGCTGGCAATAATTTGCATTACCATTTTGGGCGGCTCGCTTATGGCCCTTTATCAGGACAGTTTAAAAAGGATGCTGGCCTATTCCACCGTCAGCCAGCTCTCTTATATCACCCTGGGAGTAGTCCTGGCCACCCCCAGCGGGGTAACCGGGGGTCTGCTGCACATGTTCTATCAATCGCTGATGAAAATCACCCTTTTTCTCTGTGCCGGGGCAATCTACCGCCAGACCGGAATTACCCGTATCAGCCAGATGCGAGGGCTGGGTCAGCGCCTTCCCCTGATCATGGGTGCTTTTACTGTGGCCGCCCTGGGTATGATTGGCATTCCTTCCACGGCAGGTTTTATCAGTAAGTGGTACCTGGCCCTGGGGGCTATGGAAGCCCATCAAATTGTGGTAGTATGGGTTATAATCATCAGCGCCCTTTTGAATGCCCTTTACTATTTACCGGTGATTTATAAGGCATTTTTTCAAAACCCTCCAAATGGGCAAAAAATAGAGGCGGCTAAAACCCCCTGGAGGTTGGTAGGCCCCTGTCTGTTTACCGCCTCTTTAATCCTGGGCTTTGGTTTAAGCCCGTGGTTGCACCGTTTGCCGCTGTTTTTTGCCCAGAGCATTGGAAAGGGATTTTTGGATTTTTGAGCTTCTATGTGATTGGTAGCCGCAGCCTTTAGGCTGCGCCCGCAGGCTGAAGCCTGCGCCTACCAATTCTGCTTACCAACAACTAATACAGGGATTGATACTCATGCCAATCCAACTTACGCCCCTGTTGTTTTTAGTCCTTCTTTTCCCCTTAGTGGGGGGAGTAATGGTTCCCTTTTTGCGCCGGCAGCCGCCTTCCCGCCTGGCGCTGATACCTGTGGTTACCAGTGCCGCAAGCCTGGCTCTGCTTTTGCCCCTGATTCCCGCAGCTCTGGAGGGCAAACTCCTGACTGCCCCGGGCCTGGTTTTCAGCCCCCAAATGGTCTTTCGCCTGCGGGCTGACGCCCTGGGGATTCTCTTTGCCCTGTTTTCGGCCTTGATCTGGCTGCTGGCAGCAGTTTTCTCCCGCGAGTATTTAAAAGACACCGCCCACCCGGTGCGTTATTTCAGCCTATTTTCCGCCTGCCTGGGCTTCACCCTTGGGATTGCCCTGGCCGGCAACCTTTTTACCCTCTTTGTCTTTTACGAGTTGTTAACCGTCGGCAGCTACCCCCTGATTGCCCACGAAGAAACCCGCGCAGCCAAGAAAGCGGCCAAAAAATATATTATTTACACCCTGCTGGGTGATGCCTTTGTCTTATTCACCGTCTTGCTAACCTACTACCTGGCGGACAATCTGGCCTTACATCAGCGCGGCCTGATTCCGTTGAGCGTCACTTCCGGGGAAATCCATCTCTTGTTTGTTTGCGGGGTGCTGGGATTTGGGGTCAAGGCGGCCTTGATGCCCCTGCACGGCTGGGTAGCGGATGCCCACCCGGCGGCCCCGGCCCCGGCCAGTGCGGTGCTCTCAGGGGTTCTGGTCAATGCGGGGGTCTATGGGATTCTGCGCCTGATTTACGACATTA
>QIFF01000099.1 GCA_003230635.1 bacterium
GATTAAAGAGGGCATTCCCTTGCAAAGGGAGCAAAGGGTACTGGGGACAGTCAGTGAAATTCAAGATAAGCAGCTTAAAATCCAGGCGGCTGACAAGCAAGGCCGGCTGAAATTAAAGCAAATGGCCTGGGCCAAGATTAAGGATTTGGAGGAAAACTTCCAGGTGGGAGACGACCTGCTGCTGCGGGTCGTTCAGACCCCGGCGCAAGGGAAGGGCGATTATCAGTTCGCCCTGGAGCAATACCCCCTGGTGCAGGGAGCGGTAGTGGCGATTGACCCCCATAACGGTTACATTAAAACCATGGTGGGGGGGTATGATTTCGGCATGAGCAAGTTTAACCGGGCGGTACAGGCCAAGCGCCAGCCCGGCTCAGCCTTCAAGCCGATTATTTACAGCGCCGCCCTCAGTCAGGGCTTTACCCCGGCCAGCGTCCTGCTGGACGCCCCGATTATCTACACCGATGAAGAGAAGGCAAAGGAATGGAAGCCGGTCAATTACCACGAGCGCTTTGTCGGCCCCACCACCCTGCGCAATGCCCTGGAGCACTCCCGCAATGTGGTTACCATCAAGCTGCTGAAAAAAATCGGCGTTAAAAAGGCCGTTCAAACCGCTCGCGAGTTGGGGATTAAAAGTGAGCTGAGTGCCGACCTCTCCCTGGCCCTGGGCTCCTCCAGCCTCTCTTTGCTGGAGTTGACCTCGGCCTACGGGGTCTTTGCCGCCGGGGGGCTAAAAGCGCAACCCCTGACCATTCGCTATATTACCGACAGCGAGGGCAAGCTGCTGGAGGAGAATACCCCCCAAAGCAAGCGGGTGCTCAGCGAGGGGGTCAGCTACCTGATGACCAACCTCCTGCGGGGGGTGGTGGAACACGGCACCGGCTGGCGGGCGAAAAAGCTGGGGCGGCCCCTGGCGGGCAAAACCGGAACCACCAACCAGTATATTGACGCCTGGTTTATCGGTTTTTCCCCCCGCTTGGCAGTTGGGGTATGGACCGGGTTTGACGAGCCGCGCAGCATGGGCAGGCTGGAGACCGGCTCGCGGTCGGCCAGCCCGATCTGGGTGAAGTTCATGCAACAAGCCCTGAAGGATACCCCGCTGGAGGACTTCAAAGCGCCGCAGGAGGTAGTGCAGGTCAGCATTGACGCCAAATCCGGGATGCTGGCCACCCACGAGTGCGACAAAATAATCAAAGAAGCCTTCGTGGTGGGGACAGAGCCTAAGTATCCCTGTAACAAGCACCGCCCCGAGGTGCAGAAATTCCTCCAGGCGGATTTGGCCGGAGAGCTGGACCGGGTCGGTGAAAGCTCCTCCCTGGCCAGTAAGCCTTCAGGAGAGAGGTTTCTCTTTGATTGATGCTAATTTGTGCTTGGTTTTACTCTATGGTAGTTTCACAAACCAGAATTGGCTGAAATGCTTGTCAAAACTGAAAGCGGTATCTATGTGAAAGGCTTTCATGATGGCAAAACTGGTACAATCGGTGAAACTGAAGTCCTTATCTTTGTACTTATTAAATATACTCCAGGCTTGTTTTTCCAGTAAAGCATTTACAGTGATAATACTAATGCGTTTACTTTCAACCAGTTTTTCTCTAAATGTTACTGCTGCTAGGTAACCGGCCCGACTGCGTAAGAAATTTAAGGTTTCACAGATTACAAAGTTAGAAGTAACGGATTGATATTTATTCAGGGTGGAAGCGATAAAATTCACGGCTGGCAAATGATACTGATCGGCATTATCAGCGGCGGCAATAAAGGCCCCAGTATCAATGAAGATTTTCATTTATGCGGACTGGTTTTTTGATAGAGGTAGGCATCGTGATTCCGAGCAGCATCACCCAAACCGGTATTAGCGATTCCAATGATGTCCGTCAAGGGATTCTGCTGTCTTCCACCAGCTTGCCTTTTCTGGGAAGGAAGGGACAGAAGCTCATTGATTACCTCGGAAACCGTTTTCCTCTCAGCCTTAGCCATTTTAGCCAGGTTTTTGAGGGCGGTTGTATTCAATTCAATTGTGGTGGGTATGGTTTTTGGCATTTTTAACACCTCAGTTCACGGGTAGAGCCACTACCTAGCTTTAGATTAGCATTTGAGGGATAAATAGTCAACAGCAAAAGCAATTTGGAGAGAACCATGCCGATTTATGACATCTCAGTACCCATCGGGCCGGAGACGCCGGTCTATGCCGGGGATCCGCCAATCAGTATTACTCCCAAATCCAGTATTGCCGCCGGGAATTCGGCCAATGTGTCCCTCTTAAGCTTCGGCTCCCACAGCGGCACTCATATAGACGCCCCTTTTCATTTTGACCCGCAGGGGAAAAGTATTGACCAGGTACCCCCGGAGCTGTTTGTGGGCATGGCTCAGGTGATTGAAGTCGGCGCTAAGGAGGGTTATGTTACCCGCCGGGAGCTGGTTCAAGTTGTTAAAGCCGATACCACCAGGCTCTTGCTGAAGACCCCTAACTCGGCCCTCTGGCGGCAGCGCGGGTTTGAGAAAAACTTTGTTTATTTATCCCTGGAAGCGGCCCGGTGGGTGGTAGAGGCGGGGATTAAATTGGTGGGGATTGATTATCTTTCCATTGAGCAGTTTCACTCAGCGGATCACGCCGTGCATCATGCCCTTTTGGATAACGGTATAGTAGTGGTGGAAGGCTTGAACCTAAGCCGGGTTCCCCCTGGAGATTATCATTTGATTTGCCTGCCCTTGAAAATCGTTGGCGGTGACGGTTCACCCACCCGCGCCATCTTGATCAGATGAGTAGGGTGGGTTCCGCCCACCAACCCCCTCATAGCTCATGCCTCAGCACTTTCCCAGCCCCCTGGCCGGTATGTTCCCCCTGCTCCAGGGTAATGACCCCGTTGACAATAACATAGTCAATCCCCCGCGGATAGCTGATGGGGTTTTGGTAGCTGGCGGTATCCTCAATCGTCTGCGGGTCAAAGACAACTATATCGGCCATAAAACCCTCTCGAATTTGACCACGCCCTTTAATCCCCAGCTTTTGGCAGGGAGCGGCGGTCATCTTGTGAATTGCCTCTTCCAATCCCAGCACAGGTTCCAGGCGCACATAGTGGCTCAAAACGCGGGGGAAGGCGCCGAAAGCGCGCGGGTGGGGTTTGCCCCGGCTCAAGGGGCCGTAGTGGGAGCGGCAAGCGGCATCTGAGCCGATCATCAACCAGGGCTGAGCCAGTATTTTGTGCAGGTTTTTCTCGTTCATAATAAAGTAAATGGCTTCCACCTGCATCTTTTCCTGGAGCAAGAGGTCAAAGACAAAATCCAGGGCAGCGGCATTTTGCATACAGGCGCATTCGGCCACCGTCAGCCCTACCCAGTGCTGATTTTCCGGAAGGGTTAGCTGGGAGATGAAGACCTTGTCCCAATATTCCTCTTGGGGATGGTTGTCCAGGATTTCCTCTGCCAGGCACCGGCGGGTGGCCTCATCCGCCAAGCGCTGTAACTGGGCTTCCAGCCCCCCCTCAAAGGCCCAATCGGGCAGCAGGGCTTGCAAGCCGGCATTGGAGGCCAGATAAGGATAGCGGTCGGCGGTAACCTCCAGCCCCTTAGCCCGTGCTGCTTCAATCAGGGCCA
>QIFF01000247.1 GCA_003230635.1 bacterium
TTTGGCGAACGCAGCATCCACGACATGTTCCTGGCTGCTGATGCCTATGGTCTATCGGTGCTGAAAAAAGCGGACAGAACCACCCTCTTTGACTTGCCCTCCGGAGTAATCGGTGATACTTTTAGTTGGGGGCCGGAGATAACGATTTTTTACAAAGGCTTCTCCCTGATGAGCGAGTATTACAAAGCCAGGTACGCCCCTGACGATACCAGCCTGTATCGTAAGTTATACACCGAGGGCTATTTCATCCAGGGCGGAATATTCATCATTCCCAAAACCCTTGAAATCACCGCGCGCTATGACAGGCTGGATAGGGATACCAAGAGTAGAAACCAAAAGGATACCCGAGAATATACCTTTGGGATAAACTATTTCCTTTTCCTCTCCGAAAACCACCGCTGCAAATTTCAGGTTAACTATGTCTGGCGCCTTGAAGACAGAAATGAATACGATAATAATTCCCTGGTTTTTAACGCCCAAGTGATGTACTGATAATGCCAAACTGTTTGGGATGTAGAAATGCGAGACTTCAAACTCTATTTCATCGCTGACATCAAACCAGGCCTGGCTCATTCGCCCACCGACTTAATCACCCAGGCAGCGGCGGGCGGGGTGGATATTGTCCAGTTGCGTTATAAGGGGGGTAGTACCAGGCAACTCGTAGAGCTGGGGCAGGAAATCAAGCCCCTGTTGCAAGCTAAAAATATTCCCTTGATTATTAATGATAGGGTGGACGTGGCGCTGGCGCTGGATGCCGAGGGGGTGCATCTGGGGCAGGACGATATGCCGGTAAAAATCGCCCGCCGCATTTTGGGGCCAGACAAGATCATCGGTCTTTCCACCCACAGTCTGGAACAGGCGCTGGCCGCTCAGGCGGATGGAGCGGATTATTTGGCGATTGGGGCTATCTTCTCCACCGACACCAAGCAAATGCCCACTCCCCCCTTGGGAACGGAAATTCTGCAAAAACTCGCTCAACAGATACATATTCCCTGGCTGGCAATCGGGGGGATTAACCAGAGCAATTTATCAGAAGTGCTCCAGGCTGGAGTCAGGCGCATTGCCGTAGCTTCGGCCATTGCCGAGGCGGCAGACATAACTGAAGCCAGCCGGGAATTAAAAACTCGTTTGATGTAGTTGCCCAATTTATTGGGCGCTCCCTCTCCCCAGTGGGGTGAGGGGGGGATTGCCTGATAAATCAGGCAACTACAAAACCAAATAGATTCCTGCTGGAGTTTATCCCATACTTGATATGGGACAGGAATGACAGGGACAGCATATGAATCAGATGCCAATAGCTTTAACCATTGCCGGATTTGACCCCTGTGGCGGGGCGGGGCTGCAGGCTGATCTAAAAACCTTCCAGGCCCACGGGGTGTATGGCCTCTCGGTGGCTACCGCTATTACCATTCAGAACACTAGAGGGGTTGCCGCGGTTTATCCCCTGCCTGCCGGTCAGGTGAGGGAACAACTTTCAAACTTGCTTGCTGATTTTGATATTCAGGCAGTTAAAATCGGTATGCTGGGTTTTGCCGGAAACGTCCGGGTGGTTGCTCAATTCCTAAAGCAGAGCAAAATCAAGTCGGTGATTTTAGACCCGGTTATTGATTCCCAGAGCGGCCGGCCCTTGAATGATGAAGGTTGTTTAGCGGTCATGCAAGAGCAGTTAATGCCCCAGAGCATGCTAATTACGCCCAATACGGAAGAGGTGTCCCGGCTTTGTGAATTTCCGGTAAATAGTCGGGAGAGTATGCAGCAAGCGGCGGCAGCCCTTCATCGGATGGGAGCTGGTTGTGTTTTAATCAAGGGCGGGCACCTGGGGGGTGAAGAGAGTTGCGATTTACTGTTTGACGGTGAAGAGTATACCTTTCGCTGCTGGCCCAGGATAGACGGCCCCAGCCCGCATGGAACCGGCTGTGTTCTGTCTGCGGCAATTGCCGCCAATTTGGCGCATGAGCAGACGATGGCGCAAGCGGTAGCCAATGCTCAGGATTACTTACAGGGCTTGCGCCGGCATCCACTCAAAATAGGCAAGGGTTATCCTCTTTTATCAAGCACAACCTGAAATCGCTGCCCCCATATGCTCGTTGACCACCTTAATCGCACAGTGTGAGCCGCACATGGTGCAAGTCTTGGCGTCCCTGGGTTTCCTCTCCTCAAAAATGCGGCGGGCGGCCTCCGGGTTGATAGCCAGGCTGAATTGCTTTTCCCAGTCCAGGTTGCGGCGCGCCTTGGCCATTTGCCAATCATGCTGACGGGTTTTCTTGAGTTTAATCATATCCCCCACGTGAGCGGCGATGCGGGCGGTAATCACCCCGGTTTTTACCTCCTCGGGGTTGGGCAGGGCCAGGTGCTCGGCCGGGGTAACGTAGCAGATAAAGTCGGTTCCATAGCTGGCCGCCATAGCCGCGCCGATGGCCGAGGTGATGTGGTCGTAGCCCGGCGCTATGTCGGTAGTGATCGGCCCCAGCATGTAAAAGGGGGCCTCATGGGACATCTTTTTTTGCAGAATCACATTGGTTTCAATTTCGTCTATGGGGATATGCCCCGGCCCCTCAACCATGCTCTGCACCCCCATTTTACGGGCGGTTTCCGCCAGTTCTATATTAATAATCAACTCCTGAATCTGCGCCCGGTCGGTGGCGTCGTGAATGGCCCCCGCCCGCATGCCGTTGCCCAGGCTCAGCACGGCGTCGTATTTTTTAAACAACTCCACCACCCGCTCAAATTGGTTGTATAAGGGGTTTTCCTTGTCGTGATGCAGCATCCAGGCAATCAGGGAAGCGCCCCCGCGGCTGACCAGCCCGCCGTGGCGGTAGCCCTGTTTCTGGAGGCGTTCCAGGGTCAGGCGGTTAATGCCGCAGTGCACGGCCATGAAGCTGATGCCGTCCTCCAACTGCTCCTCAAGCACTTTGAAGATTAGCTCCGCATTCATTCCCAGAACAGAGTCGGATTTCTCAATGGCCTCTACGGCTGACTGGTAAAGGGGGACGCTGCCCACCGGCAGTTGCACCGCATCCAAAATCGTGCGCCGTATTTTGCCCAAGTCCCCCCCGGTGGAAAGCTCCATCAAGGTGTCGGCCCCGTATTCTTCGGCGATTCTGGCCTTTTCTACTTCCATTCCCAGGTCAATCAGATCCGGGGAGGTGCCGATACTGGCGTTGACCTTGGTGCGCAACCCCTTGCCAATCCCTATCGGTTTGGCCTGGCGTTTGTGGTTGTTAGGGATAACAATCTGTCCCTGGGTGATCCTTTCAACTAAAATTTCCAGCGGCAGGTCTTCCTCTTTAGCCACCTGCTGCATGGCGGGAGTGATTTCCCCCCTCTGGGCTTTAAGTAAAAGGGTGCTCATTGATGTTCCTTTCGTTCTAAAATTGGAATGTCATTGCGAGCGAAGCGAAGCAATCTCTTTTTGTGACCGGGCAGTGCCCGGGATTACTTCGTCGCTGCGCTCCTCGCAATGACAGTAACACGCCAACAAAAAAATCCCCAAGTTACTAAATCAGCTCAACCGCTTAGGGCGTGCTGATTTAGTGACCTGGGGATTGACCATTTCCCCCAGTGGGATTATCTATGGGCACCTTGTATAATTTTTCAAGATACCCATATGAGTTACTGGCAGGTCTTCTGCCTTGCGGATCGTCCTACTAGCTCCAGCCTTCCCAGCTTTATCAGCCAGTGGCACGCTATGGAGCCTTCGTCCTCGCTTACAGCGGTGGGCCCGGGCTGGATTTGCACCAGCTTCCCTTTTCACCCCCGGAGGGGGGCACCAGTATCTGTTTGTAGGGCACCTTGAAAAATGGCCTTTTCGCCCAATATCTGCGTTATGCTCAAAATTTAATCCTCGGAATATCAAACATATGCCTGCGGTTAA
>QIFF01000210.1 GCA_003230635.1 bacterium
TAAGCTCATCATGGGA
Organism: bacterium; assembly: GCA_003230635.1. The sequence goes on from QIFF01000210.1 coordinate 17, forward strand.
AACCCTTAAATCAGTAGGCCGTTTACTCCTTTCGGTAGCAATGATTACCCAACGGCCGATAATCGGGTCCTTACGTAACTCGGGCAAAATTAGCTCTCCTCACTTAGCTTGCTTTCCGGCTGGCTGAACAGCTGGTTGTTGAGTCTGGCTCCCTGCGGCTGCTTTAGCCTTGGACCCGCTACCGCAACCACCACTAGATGAAGCACTCCCGGCAGTGCTCTGGGGAACCGGAATTTGTGGAGGCTCATAGGCGGTTACCGCCACCAGAATTGAAATCCCAATCACCACGCCAACCGCCAAAATCACCGCCGACAGCCTATCCTGAGGAGAGGCATCCAAACCAGTGTCAAGCCCAATGAGCTTGCTAAAGAGCTTATAGCACAACAAAGCTAGGGCAATCGCCAGCAAGCCGTAAATCAGCATTCCTATCAAATGCGGCAAATTGCCTCGCAGCAATTTGGCGAATAACCAGGGACTCATAGTTTTATTCCTCTATGTTGGGACTGTTGCCAAAGTGTAGGAGCGCCTTCTAGGCGCGATATGCCTCGACGAAAAAACAACGAGTTATCGCGGCAGGATGCCGCTCCTACAACCTAAAAACTGTGAGAATTGCCTTTTGGCAACAGTCCCATGTTAATCGACAATTGTCAATCCATCGCCCACTCGCCTAAGCGGCCAAAGCAATTACAAAATAAGGAACAGAGCAGCTCCCAAAATCAAGAGCACCATCAGCAGCCTGCTCACGGTGCCGTGGGGATAGGGAATATTAAAGTTAAATTTGCTGCTGGCTGCGGCTGCGGTTGAGGTGCCGCCTCCCAATCCCCCACTCAGCAGATAGGCGTTACTGCCGCTGTTTTTGTCGCTTACAATATAGCCAATTCCCTGCCAATCGTCAAGCTGTAAGACGTGCTGGGGTAAAGTGACTGTTTTGCCTGCATCTAAAGCCCGCTGTAAATCCCGGCGCAGCGCCGAGGGCAACTGCAAACGGGCGGCAAATTCAGTAAAGTTGGCCGAATCCAGGCTATAAACGGGAATCCCCTCTTCAATAGATAAGGCTAGAAGCTTGACGGCGGAAACCGCCTGCATACTCCCTTCAGGGGATAACTGAGCACTTGTTTCCAGCACCCGGTGTTCCAAAGCAGAAGCCAGCGCTCCCTTGAGAGCCAAAAAATTCTTGACGGCGGCAGCTCTTTCTTGCTGAGCAGCCAGGAGAAAGTTATCCTTCTGCACATCAATCTGTACCCCGCGGCAGGAGAAATCAAGGGGAATATCAAAGACAAAATCCACCCGGGGGGCTAAAGCCACCAGGGCCTCACTAAGGCCGGGGGCAAAGCGAAAGGAGGCATGACGGGCTATAATCTCACCCAGGCGTTGGTTTTGCTGCTGATAGCTCAGGGCAGCCTGAGCAAGGGGCTGCAAATAAAACTCTTTACGAATCGTCTTATTAAAATGCGCCTTAAATTTTTCCTTGATGCCGTTGGCCTGTACTTCTTGGAATGACTGTCCGTAAGCAGGAAGCTGTCCCCAGTTGGCGGCCCAAACCGCATTCATCCCGGCCAGCAGCAGGTGATCAACCCGCTGACCGGCACCCCCCGGCAGGTGCCAGGTTATTGTCAACGCCTGGGGGGTGCCCATCTTCACGGGGTTCCCCAGCTTGATTAGCTCGTTTCCGAGGAGTAAATAGGGCTGCAGCCTTACCAGGTAGGCCGGCAAAGCACCTCTGCCCTGCTCAAAATAAGCAACCAGGCGGCTGTCTATATCCTGAGCCGACAGATAGGCAATTGAAAGGGGCTGTTGACCAATCTCCTGCAGGGTAAACAAACGGCTGTTGCCTGCCAGGGAAAGCTCCAACTTCCAGCTAAGCTCAGGGGCAAGCTGGCTGGCCTGGCCCCAACAGATTAACTTAGGGGAGGCCGAGGCCGTATCCAAACTAACCTGGCGGGGGATTATTTGAGCTTGTCCCAGCTCTGGCCGGGGCGGCAAAATCGGCCTTTGGGGCTGGCCGGCTGGCCGGGCAAAGCTCAGCAGGTCTTGCAGCCAAATTTCATCTTGCGTATTTGCTGCTGCCGGCTGGTGGCGGTATTGCTTAAAAGAGGGGTCCAAGTCCACCCAGCGGCCCTCCCGGGCTAAATAGGCCTTGACCCAAACATGTGCCAAGTAGCTCCCCTCCCAGGGGACACCGGCCTGATCCAACAATTGGTAAGCTGCGCTCTGGCTGTTCACCCCCAGCCAGCCCAGCAACTGTTCAGGAGTCGGCTGCACCCGCCCATAGGCATAGCGGGCCGGAACACCGGCCTCCCGCAGAAGGGCAATCAGCACTGAGGCCTGATCCCAGGCATTCCCCGCTTTGATGCGCATAGTCAGTTCCGCCCCCTGCATAGAGCCGTAGCCGGGACGGTAATCAATCCGGTTGCAGACCCACTGGTAGAGCTTTTGCGGGTCGCCCTGCATTTTCTCCACCAGGGATTTGACGGGGTCGCTGAAGGCCGCCTCCGGGGTGGGCGCTAAATCCTGGGGCTGGGGCTGAGGGGATAAGTGAGTAAAATATTCTCCGGCCAAGGCCGGTTTAGGCAAAGCCAGGGTGGCTATTGGGAGTTGCTGCGGGTTAAGGGGCTGGTGTTTAATTCCCAAGAAGCCCTGAAGCTGTCTGCGAAAGGCGGATAATTCGGCAGGCGCCGCCTGGCCCTGCTGCAAGGATTTGAGCGCCTGGTAAATTTGCTCAAAACGCTGCTTTACCTGCTGCCTGGCCTCTTCCTGCCGGGACAGCACCAACTCCAAATCCGAGCCGCTGAACTCTTTACGCAAGAGTAATTCCTGGTGCTTGAAATACTCGGCGAGCTGTCGCTGAATGGCCTGGAAGCGGGCCTCTTGGGAATTTAGGGCCGTTTGCCAGGCGAAGGGAGAACTGTCTCGCAAGCCGGGCAAAACCCGCTCCAATTCCTCCAACTGGCGGGTTAATTGAACGGCAGGCGAATTTTTGCCGGTTGTGGGAGAAGAAACTGTCTCCACAGCCAGGCTCGGCTGAATGGTAACCACCAGGAACAGCCCTGCCACCAGCCCCTGCATAAGTCTGATAAAATAATTTTTAGGCTTCATTTCCCTGCACCTCCCCTTTTTAATGCTTGAAATGGCGCATAGCGGTAAACACCATCGCCATGTCATGCTCGTTGGCGGCCTGGATTACTTCCTCGTCCCGCCGGGAGCCGCCGGGCTGAATAATGGCGCTCGCCCCGGCCTCGGCGGCGGCGTCTATCCCATCCCGAAAGGGAAAGAAGGCATCGGAGGCCAAGACACTGCCGCTCAAGGACGAGCGGGCTTTCATTACCGCCAGGCGCGAGGCGTCCACCCGGCTCATCTGGCCGGCGCCCACTCCCAGCGTCTGGCACTCATTGGTATAGACAATAGCGTTGGACTTGATGTGTTTGACTACCCGCCAGGAAAAGCGCAGGCCCCGCCACTCCTCTTCCGTAGGCTTCCGTTCAGTCACCACCCGGCAGCTTTCCCAGTCCAGGGGCTTAGTGTCTCTCTCCTGCACCAGGATTCCGCCGGCCACCTTCTTGCCGGCCACCTTCTTCAAATCCCACTCGTTTTGCTGTTCGGTAATGGGGCTAAGGCGCAGCAGGCGCAGGTTTTTCTTGGTTTGTAAAACCTTTAGCGCCTCCTGGTCAAAGTCAGGGGCAATCACCGCCTCTACAAAGGTGGAAACAATCTGCACCGCTGTTTCCGAGTCCAGCGAGCGGTTAAAGCCCAGCACACTGCCAAAGGCGGAAACCG
>QIFF01000314.1 GCA_003230635.1 bacterium
ATTTAATCCTCGGAATATCAGGCATATGCCTGCGGTTAAATTTTTCGCATGCCTTGATCTTGAACGAAAATTCTCATTTTTCAAGGCACCCTATTGTTTTAGCTGAAGACGTTGGATTTGCCGGGCCTTACCTGAGCTTTCATCAATTTGGAGTAGAGCTCCGTTTAGTTGGACGTTTCCTTTAGCCACCTCAAAGCGTTTGGGGATTTGAGTCAGAAAGCGTTTCAGGGCCATTTCCTTTTTTAAGCCAATAACCGAGTCATGGGCTCCGGTCATCCCCAGGTCAGTGATATAGGCGGTTCCTGCGGGGAGAATCCTTTCGTCGGCGGTTTGCACATGGGTGTGAGTCCCAATTACCGCACTTACCTGCCCGTCCAAAAACCAGCCCAGGGCGATTTTTTCCGAGGTGGCCTCAGCGTGAAAATCCACAATAATAGTGGTAGCGCCTTGGGCTTTTAGTTTGGCCACTTCCTGTTCGGCCAGCCGGAAGGGGCAATCCAGGGATTTCATGAATACCCGTCCGGAGAGATTAATAATTCCCACTTGCGTACCTGAAGCGGTTTGCAGCAGAATGCTTCCCCTGCCGGGCACTCCCTCAGGATAGTTAAGCGGCCGCAGCAGGCGCGGTTCATGCCCCATGAAATCGGTTATTTCTTTCTGATCCCAGATGTGATTGCCCGAAGTTAAGACATTAATTTCAGCGTCTAAAAGCTGTTGGGCGATTTGGGGGGTAATGCCATAGCCGCCTGCGGCGTTCTCTACGTTGGCGATACACAGGTCTATTTCGTGTTTGACGAGGAGCTGGGGTAAGGATTGGAGAAGAATTCTTCGCCCCGGCTTGCCTACAATATCGCCGATAATTAGGATATTCAAGTTATACCGCCTCATGTGTAGGGGCGGGTCTTGCGCCCGCCCACCTTAACGGGAGGGCACAAGGCCCTCCCCTACTTAGCATATTCCACACACCTGGTTTCCCGAATTACGGTAATCTTAATCTGGCCTGGGTATTTCATTTCCTGCTCAACCTTTTGCGCAATATCAGTGGCCAGTTGACTTGCTCCGCCATCACTTACCTTGTTTTGTTCAACGATGATGCGGATTTCGCGGCCAGCCTGAATGGCGTAGGTTTTGCTCACTCCATGAAAAGATTCGGCAATCTCTTCCAACTGTTCCAAGCGTTTGACATAGTTTTCCAGGCTCTCCCGTCTTGCTCCGGGGCGGGCTGCGGAAATGGCGTCGGCCGCCTGCACCAGAACAGCCTGGACACTTTTTGCTTCTACATCTTCGTGGTGAGCGCCAATTGCATTTATGATCAAAGCGGATTCATTGTATTTTTTGGCCAGGTCAGCCCCAATTTGGGCATGATTCCCCTCAACATTGTGATCCACTGCCTTGCCGATATCATGCAGCAACCCAGCCCGTTTGCTTGCCTGAACGTCAACCCCCAGTTCAGCGGCCATAATACTGACCAGAATGGCCACTTCTTTGGAGTGCTGGAGAACATTTTGGGCATAGCTGGTGCGGTATTTTAAAAGCCCCAGCAGCTTGATTTCCTCCGGGTGCAGGCCGTGAATACCTATGTCAAAAGTTGCCTGTTCCCCGGCCTCACGAATGTTGGTTTCCATTTCTTTTTTAGCTTTGGCGACCACTTCTTCGATTCTAGCCGGGTGAATTCGCCCATCCTGAATTAATTTTTCCAGGGCGTTTTTAGCGATTTCGCGGCGAATAGGATCATAGCCGGAGAGAATAACCGCCTCCGGAGTATCATCAATGATTAAATCAATCCCGGTAGCCATCTCAAGCGCCCTGATGTTACGTCCCTCACGACCGATAATCCGCCCTTTCATTTCATTGTTGGGCAGAACAACCACGGAGACGGTTGTTTCCACTACATGTTCAGCGGCACACCTTTGGATAGCCGAGCCAATAATTTCCTTGGCTTTTTTCTCGGCGGTTTCTTTAGCCTCTTCCTCAATCCTTTTAGTCATTTTGGCTATTTCATGGCGGGCCTTGCTCTCCATCTTTGCAAGGAGCAAGTCTTTGGCCTCTTCTGCACTCATGCCGGAGATTTTCTCCAGCAGGTGTTGTTCTTCTGTTACAAGCGACTGGTATTTTTCTTGTTGTTCTGTGAGGCCTTTTTCTTTTTCTTGCAGGCCTTTTACCCGTGCAGATAATTCATTTTCTTTCTTGTCCATCAGGGAGAGGCGCCGGTCCAGATTTTCCTCTTTGCTTAAGAGCCGCTGTTCCATTTTTTGCAGCTCTTGGCGCCGCTCTCTGCTTTCCTGTTCAAATTCACTCTTGCTTTGGTAGAGGGTATCCTTGGCTTCCAGGAGGGCTTCACGCTTCTTGGTTTTGGCTTCTTTTTCCGCTTCCTCCAGGATCTTTTTGGCCAAATCATCGGCGTTAGCTATTTTACTTTCAGCCAAGTGCTTGCGAATCACGTAACCGATATACACACAAGCTACACTTATAAGAAACAGCAAAGCAACATATAACAGTTCGTTACTAATTGCCTCCACCTCCTTTCAAAAAATAATAGTCAAGATTGACAAGTAATCACTCTTTTTTCGGTAATTACCTTATCTGCCTGAACATCGTGGGACAAATTAGGGATGTTTTCTACAATCTGCAACTCATAAGCCAAGCCAATCAGGGTAGTAGCAGAGTGCTTAGCTGATAGCAGCCGATCGTAGTAGCCGCCCCCGTACCCTAAACGATTTCCTTGCAGGTCAAAGGCAATCCCTGGTAAAATTACCAAATCAATACATTCCAGCGGCACCACCCGCTGCCGTTCTTTTCTGGGTTGAGGGATGCTAAAACAACCCTCTTCTACATCTTGGGGATAGTGGTAAACTTGAAATAGTATTAGCTTTTTGTCTTGTAGATCAATCAGGGGTAGAACCACCTTCTTCCCCTGCTGCAGAGCCGTCTGAATAGCCTCTTGTGTCCTTACCTCTTTTTGGTAAGCGGCGTAAAACAGGATGCAGTGGTTCTCAGTGAAATCTGCCAGTTGGCACAGGCGCTTTTGAATGCACCGGCTCTTGGCGGCTGCTTCCTGGCGGGATAATTGTTTGCGGCACATAGCCACATCTTTGCGCAAGGCAGATTTCATCTTGGTTAAGATTATCCAATGGGTTTAGAACAAATCTGGACGGGAAAATATTTGGGGAAAGCTTGAGGAAAAAAACAGGAAATAAGGGCAAGCAGGAATTGAAAAAGTTGTGAAGAAATACCCCCGCCAAATGCCGTGTGGAGCAAGGTTTTCAAACCCGGTTAAACCAGGTGGGTGTTCTTCTTAAAAGCAGTTTAAGCGTCCTCTTCACAAGAAAGGCTGGCTTACTGCTCTTAAGGCAAACTCCCGTGTATTAAGTGTTGGATCAAAAATCTTGCTTCATCACCAACATGGCAGGGGTTAAGCTATATTGTCTTGAATTATTTACATTTCTTCTTGGAAAAACGGTTTCAAGTTGTTGTGCCTTTTTCAATCAATTCCAGCAAGTAAGAACTCTTTTCTGCCACTATACTCTCCATGTTTTCCTTTTGGCTTTTCAATTGGAACAATTCTTCAGCA
>QIFF01000029.1 GCA_003230635.1 bacterium
CCCCCGCGCCATAGGCGGCTCCTTGTGCCATACTCAATCTTCTTTGAGCTATAGCTCGACTTTTGCGATAGCTAGACATAAAAGTAGTGAATTGGCAAGTCAAAATACTTGACTTGTAAGAAAAAAGTGAGAAGATAGGAATAAACCTTAAAATCAAGGAGAATTCTTATGCAATTACCAATAGTTAGCTACCCCAAGATTGTAGATGATAGCTTGGAGCGATTTGGTTTTATCTTTCAGTCGCCGGAACAACGGAAGCATTTTTGCGAGTATGTGACTGGACTGATAGTGGGCAATAATGCCACAATTCAGGCTATCAATGAAATGTTTCTTAACAAGAATGATCAGAGTGCGCTAAACAAGTTTGTCACTCAAGCGAAGTGGGATGAATTTGGGCTGAACTATCGCCGAGTGGGGCTAGAGTTGGAACGTTTGTACAGCCGTCAGGCTACTGAACAGGCGGGACGGTTGATTATTGATGATACGATGGCGCATCATACCAAGTGTGCAATGGAAGGATTAGCCTATTTGCACGACCATAATCTGGGGCATAATGTTTGGGCGCATAATGTTGTTACCAGTTATTATGTAAATCGGAGCGATCAATTTCCGGTTGATTTTCGGCTTTATGCTCAATTTAACGAGAAATATGAACGGAAACAACTCCAGAAAATAGCGACACCGACTTCAGACAAGTCAGCGTTAGAACATTCTCGTCAATATTTAAGTAGCTTGATTAGCTTTCATTTTCGGCAACAGGCTAAACAGACCAAAACGAAGCTGGGCGCAGATTTAGTTCGGCAAGCCGTAGACTGGCGGTTGCCCTTTAGCATTGTTCTTTTTGACAGTTGGTATCTGCGCCGCCCCCTAATTGAAGCGATTGAAGCCGCCCACAAAGATTGGCTTGGCGCTTGCCCTCAAAACCGCAAGGTTCTTTTTCAAGGACGATGGCTTCAATTACAGGAGTACATTCGCACTATCCCGTCCGAAGCCTATCGCCCTTATCAGATTGGAAAAGAACTTTATTGGGCCTTCACCAAGGTCCTACCAATGAAGAGTTTACAACAACGGCGGGTGCGAATTGTCGCCTCTCATCCGGGAGCCGTTAAAATGGATGCTACACCCAATTTCTATGCTACTAATCGTAAGGATTGGGAATCAAAGCATATTTTGACCACTTATAGCGACCGTTGGCCAACAGAAACCTTCAATGAGGACGCCAAGGGGTGCTTGGGCTTCGAAGATTATCAGCTACGACAATGGCAAGGTATCAGACGACACTGGTATCTCTCTTTTGTAGCGTATTCTCTTCTCGGTTTCCAAGAACCGCCGGGACGCTCGCGTGAAGCTGTTAGGGGCCAGTTTGCATCAACCGGTCAACGTTGCCGAGCGGTCGCTGATGAATTGTTGGGCCTTTTTGTTTACTGGACCGCTCAACAATTACAACAAGGAGGTTCGCCGGATTCGATCCTGCAAATGCTGTCGGCTTAAACCCAATACCCGTGAATGAAAATATTTAGGAGGCCAAAAGATTGCAAAAATTGAAAAAGTAGGGCATCCTTCAGCGCAAAAAGCGATTAGGAGAACAGAGCGATGTCATATTTTGCAACAATGGCCGAAGCCTTTGAACAGTTTGCCCCCACTTTCAGTTTTGCCCCCTTTGCCGAAATCTTACAACCCCTGATTGAAGAAGTCCTGGTTGAAAAGGGGCCGACCAAGGTTCGCAAGGGAACACTCCTGGTACCCAAACTCTTGATTTGGTTGGTTTTGGCGCTGACCATCCGCCGTGACCTGAACTACGACAAGGTTCTCAACTGGATGGTGTCCGGCTTTCGTTGGTTGGACGGCCTGTTGCCACCTCTGTCCAAGATTGTATCAGACCTGTAGTGAGCGTAGTCGAACCTATGGAGCCATTAGTCACGCCAGGGTCAAGATAGGAGTAGAGGTCTTTCGCCTTCTCTTTGCCAAACTGACAGCCTCATTCAAAGAGATTGAGCCTGATTTTCACGGTTACGTGTCGGTTGCCTTTGACGGCACAACCGGCACAATGCCGGACAGTGAAGCTAATCAAAAGGAATTCAACAAACCCAATTCCGGTCGGGGTCAGGCGGCATTTCCCCAATTGCGTTTGGTCTCACTCTTGGCAGTGTCGGTGCGTCTGGTCTTGGATGTAGCCTACGGGGCTTACGTAGGCAAGGGCAACGGGGAGCGCACTTTGATGGGCCAGATATTGGAGCGACTGAGCCGCGAATCGCTCTTGTTTCTGCTGGATGCGGGCTTGTATGCCCTTGAGATGGTCTGGCGCATTGATGACCGCAAACAAGCTTTCCTGGTCACAGTCCCCAAAACGGTTAAGCTCAAAAGGCTCAAGAGCTTTTCGGATGGAAGTTATCTGGCCCGATTGACTGGCAAGATCATTGACCTGGACAATCCCAAAACAAAAGCCTGTCCTGAGCGCAGCCGAAGGAATGGCCGCAATCGCTGGAAAGAGGTGAATATGATTGTGCGCATCATAGATTATACCATTCCGGGCTTCCGACCAAAGCGACTGATGACCAACATCCTGGACCTCGACATCAGCGCCCGAGACCTGGTTTTGCATTACCATAAGCGATGGGACATTGAAATTGCTTACGATGAGATCAAGACCCATCAGTGCGCCACCCTGAGAGGGCAGTCGCCGACCATCTTCCGCAGCAAACGCCCCGATCTGGTAGTTCAGGAGTTGTATGCGATGTTGATAATGTACAATCTGGTGCGGCGGCTGATTGTACAAGCGGCGGCTGCGCACGACAAAGACCCTCGTTTCATCAGTTTTTTGGATGCCCTGCAACACATCATTGATGCCGCTCCCTTGATGACCACCAGGAGCGGCCAGCGCCGGCCAGCGCAGTTTGAGTATTTACTGGCTCTGATTGCCGATAGTGACATTGACCGCCCGCGTCGCCAGCGGGTCAATCCCCGGGTGGTGAAGGTGAAAATGTCAAAATTCAAGCGCAAGCGTAAAGGAGACAAATCCGCGCAACGAAACCTGGCGGAAGAATTAGAAATCCTCAACGAGGCTCCGGAAACCACCACAGCATTAGTCGTCCAGACAGAAAATCCAGATACAAGCCAAGACTTAACAGCCTTGACCATTATCGCGCTCCTGGCAATGATAGCATCCTATAGGGAGGCTTGAAAAATTATATTGTAATTTATACACTATCCAAAATACTGCTCGGACAGCCAGATTTCAGCCAATAAAAAGTCCGAACCGGTTGTATTTAGGTTGAGTTAAAATTGTTAGGTCTGCTACAATTAACCCTGAGAGAGAAAGTAGGTGTAGTACACTGTTATATTTTTGACATAACCGCCATTTGTATACGGCTTTATGTTAATTTACTAAAAATAAAAATGTTTATTTGTTTGGCTCATTAAATAAGTTGACATAAAATGCAGGAAACAACAAGACCTTTAATGCACAGTCATAAATTTTCATTCACGGGTATTGGGGTTAAACCACCTATTACCCGGTCATTGTTCACTAATTCTTGCAAAATTTTACCGGGCAGTACGCGCTCCG
>QIFF01000037.1 GCA_003230635.1 bacterium
GCCATTCTGCTGGACAACGACGCCCTGACCAAGGCCCTGGAAATCCTTAAGGAAGAGGATTTTTACCAAGCGGCCCACCGCAAGATTTTTCATCACATAGTCAACCTGTTTGAAGAAAACGAGGCAATTGATCCCATAACCCTCGGCGATGAGTTGAGTAAAAAGGGTGAACTAGAGGAAATTGGGGGAACCGAATACCTCATAGCACTGCTGGAATCCATTCCCACCACCGCCAATGTAACCGCCCACGCCAAGATTGTTCAAGAAAAAGCCCTTCTGCGCCGGATGATTAATGCAGCCACCCGCATCGTCGGTGAGGGTTATGAAGAAACCGAGAACGTGGATAGGCTTCTGGATAGGGCAGAGCAGCTTATTTTTGAAATCTCGGAAGACAAACTCCGCACCAGCTTTTTCTCCCTCAAAGACCTGGTGCCGGATAGCTTCAAAATGGTGGAAGAAATATATGAACGTGGGGGTTCACTGGTCGGTCTGCTTACCGGTTTTGATAAATTAGACGAAATGACCTTGGGTTTACACAAATCGGATCTGATTATTATTGCTGCCCGTCCCTCTATGGGCAAAACCAGCCTGGCTCTCAACATTGCCTTAAATGTAGCTGTTCGCGGCGACAAACTGCCGGTGGCGATTTTCAGCCTGGAGACCTCCAAGGAGCAGTTGGTTTTGCGCATGCTTTGTTCCGAGGCCCGGGTTGATTCTCACCGCTTGCGGGGGGGCCACCTGGATGAAAGTGATTGGCCCAAATTGACCAAGGCGGCGGCACACCTGGCTGAAGCCCCGGTTTACGTTGACGACACACCCGCCATTTCAGTTCTGGAGATGCGGGCCAAAGCCCGGCGCTTGAAAAAAGAACATGGCCTGGGCTTGATTATTGTTGATTACTTGCAGTTAATGCAGGGACGGGGGCGGGAAAACCGTCAGCAGGAAATCTCGGAAATCTCCCGTTCCCTAAAGGGTCTGGCGCGTGAGTTGGATGTACCCCTGATTGCCCTCTCCCAGTTAAGCCGGGCGGTAGAAAACCGGCCAAACAAAAGACCTATCCTTTCTGACCTGCGTGAGTCCGGAGCAATTGAACAGGATGCTGACTTAATCGCTTTTATCTACCGTTCGGAACTGTATAAAAAGGATGACGATGACAGTGATATTGAAGAGGGTATCGCTGAAATACTCATCCGTAAGCAGCGCAACGGCCCAATCGGAAACGTTAAACTGGCCTTTCTCAAAAGCTTTACCCGTTTTGAAACTCTGGCGCAGAGCCACAGCACCCCCTTCTAAAATGCAAACTTCTTCCCCCTCCTGGGCTACAATTGACCTGACTGCCCTGTCCCATAACCTGGCACAGATTAAAGCCCTGCTTGACCCTCAAACCAAAATCATGGCCGTGGTCAAGGCCAACGCCTATGGGCACGGGGCTGTCCCTGTCAGCCGCACCCTGCTGGAAAACGGGGTTGACTTACTGGGGGTAGCCTTTGTCAAAGAGGCCGTCCAACTGCGGGAAGCAGGGATTCAGGCGCCGCTGGTGGTCTTAAGCGGGGTGATAGAGCCCGGGCAACTGCCCCAGGTCGCCCGCTTCGGCCTGCAGCCCTTTGTCTATACCCGGGAGTTGGCGCGGGCTCTGGCTGCCGCCGCCTGCCGCTTGGGGCAAACAATCAAAATCCATATAAAGGTAGATACCGGCATGGGGCGGCTGGGAATTTTTCCTGAGGATGTGCTGGATTTTGTGTGTTTTGTAAGTCAAACAAAGGGGTTGGAAATAGCCGGTCTGGTCAGCCACCTTGCGCAGGCGGAAGAAGACGAAACCACCACCCTGCTACAGTTGGAAAAGTTCCGACACGTGGCGGATACCCTAAAACAGGCTGGTTTTGAGCTTCCCTGCCTACACCTGGCCAACAGCGCCGCCATTATTAAATACCCCGACACCCACTTCAACCTGGTGCGCCTGGGATTAGCGCTATATGGGGCCTACCCCCACCCCGACTTGCAGCAAAAGGTTCAGCTTAAACCGGTCTTGAGCCTGAAAAGTAAAATTGCTTTCTTAAAACGCCTTCCCGGCGGCACCCCTCTTGGCTACGGCCATACCTACACCACCACCAGCCAAAGCTTGATTGCCACCATTCCCATAGGATATGCCGACGGCTACAGCCGCTTACTTTCCAACCGGGGGCAAGCCCTGGTGCATGGACAGCGCGCCCCGGTAGTGGGGAGAATCTGTATGGATTTCACCCTGCTGGATGTTACTCATATTCCTGGAGTGCAAATAGGCGATGAAGTAACCCTGATTGGCCGGGAGGGAGAAGAAGAAATAACCCTTGCCGAAGTCGCCGACTGGATGGAAACCATTCCCTATGAAGTAATGTGTTTAATCGGTCCTAGAGTGAAACGGATTTATATATAACTGGTTTTGGCAGTTCCTCCCGAAACACCAATTATCTCCCCCCAACAATAGTACGGATAAACACCCCGGCAATCCAGCATCTTGGCCCAAAAAACTTTTTAAAATGACAGACAAAAAAAGTATTGACACCTAGTGAAGGCAATGATAATATGGATGTACTATATATTGTCTAAGGGATAGACTCATAATGTTCATTTAACCTTACCCCACTCTAGCTAGTAGAGCGTTTCAGTAAAATGTTTATATATGGTAGCCCCGGGCATAAGCAAAGCGAAAATGCGCCACCTAAAGGTTGCGCCTGCCAGAAGCAATAGGAAAATATGTAGCCTTTTTCTTGTAATGTATGTATCATTTTTTTTTCTTGACATGCAGTAACAGGCATGGTAGCATCACTTTCAGCCTAATATTTGATTCAGATCCTCCCTCTCTTAATCTAGTTGAAACAGGAAGGGGGTGATAAGTTAATTGGTTGCAATATTACTAATTTTATCACTGAAGGGGGAGGGATAAGTTAATTTGTTGCGGTAATTTTTTTAATTAATCTATAGGGGTCTATAAACTCATCTTCAGAACAAGGGGGAATAAATTTATGTTCGCAAAATCGGTCAGAAAAAAACTTTTTTTACATCAACTAATTCTAGTTATGCTGGGGTTGGTCCTGGCCGCCGGCCCGGCATGGGCCGCCGGCGAAGTACCCGACCCTAACGACTACCAAATTAGTGTTGACAGTGACGGTGCCGCTGCTGACGGTCAGTTTTTAGTCGACGATATCGGTGGCACAGTAGTGCTGATTGACGCCAGTGACGCAGGCATAACCCTGGGCGATGTCGGGACAGACACCACTGATGTAACCGTGGCAAACGACCTGAACGTGACAGACATGCTGAACGCAAACGGTGGTTTGGACGCCGACGGCACCGTACTCTTAAGCGATGCCGGCTCTGCCACCACGGTACAAGGCTCCTTGAATGTAGACCAGGCCGTTACCTTCGATACCACCCTGGGCGTAACCGGGATCAGCAATTTTACCGGTAATGTAAACGCAAACGGCGGTTTGGACGCCGACGGCACCGTACTCTTAAGCGATGCCGGCTCCGCCACCACGGTACAGGGCACCTTGAACGTAGACCAGGCCGTTA
>QIFF01000287.1 GCA_003230635.1 bacterium
CTGGGCATGGAGGAAGACCAGCCCATTGAGCATACTATGGTGAGCAAGGCCCTGGAAAACGCCCAGAAACGGGTGGAGGGCAACAACTTTGATATCCGCAAGCGCCTGCTGGACTACGACGATGTGATGAACAAACAGCGCGAGGTGATTTACGCCCAGCGCCGCCACGTGCTGGAGGGGGATGATTTAAAGGATTGGATTCTGGAGATGGCCGAGGAGGTACTGGAACGCATCTTGAGCAATTACGCCGGGGAGGAAATCCATCCCGAGGACTGGGATTGCCAGGGTCTGGGGAATGCCCTGCTGCTGCAATTCGGCGTGCTCTTCCCCCTGGAAAAATGGCGTGAGGAATTGGATTTTCGCCAGTTTCACAATAAACTGCTGGAGCAAATTCAGCATACCTATGGGCGTAAAGAAAGGCAGTTGGGCGGCCCCATGATGCGGCATATAGAGCGGATTATAATGCTCCAATCGCTTGATACCAACTGGAAGGATCACCTGCACGCCATTGATCAGCTCAAGGAAGGAATCGGCCTGCGCGGCTACGGGCAGAAAGACCCCCTGGTGGAGTACCAGCGCGAGGGCTTTGACATGTTCACCCAGATGATTGAGCAGATCAAGCAGGATGTGGTGCATCACCTGCTGCGGGTGCAGGCGGTGGAGGAAGAGGAACGCCGGGAACAGCGCCGCCGCCACCAGGTAGAAGAACAAATTAAAGAACCTACCCACACCACACAACGGCGCACCGAGGCCAAAATAGGACGCAACGCCCCCTGCCCCTGCGGCAGCGGCAGGAAATATAAAAAGTGTTGCGGGAGGAACTAAAAATGATTATCACCACCACCCCTCAAATCGAGGGCAAGAAAATCAGCCAATACCTGGGGATTGTCACCGGGGAGGCGATTATGGGGGCTAATATGTTTAAAGACCTGTTCGCCTCCATTACTGATATTGTGGGCGGGCGTTCCGGCACTTATGAGCGGGAGTTGGTTAAGGCCAAGGACATTGCCCTCCAGGAATTGCAGGAGCGGGCGCAGGCTATGGGCGCCAACGCCGTAGTCGGCGTGGATCTGGATTACGAGGTGTTGGGGCAAAACAATTCTATGCTCATGGTCAGCGCCAGCGGAACTGCGGTGAAGGTGGAATAGAAAATCATGGCAGCGACATTAATCCAAGACAAATTCCTTGAACTCTTTACTTCCGAACTAAAAAATCGTTTTGGCAGCCATTTGAAGCAAATCATTCTCTTTGGCTCCAGAGCCAGGGGGGATGCTGAGCCTGATTCAGACTATGATTGCTTGTTGGTATTTGATCAGATTACCAGCGAGGTGAAGAAGAGGGTGGACGAAATCGCAGGGGAGATGCTGTATGAATATAGTGCTGTATTTTCAGCCTTCCCTATATCCAGCCACGACCTGGAAGAAAAGTATGAACCCTTCCTGATAAACGCAAAAAAAGAGGGGATAAGATTGTGAAGCAAAAACAGCCCAGACAAAGGTGCCTTGAGCATATGCTGGATAAATCCCAGCGGGCTATTTCTGCTGCTAAAACTCATCTAGCTGAGGGCGATTACGACTTTGCCTCTTCCAGGGCTTACTATGCAGTTTTCTATCTGCTCCAAGCAGCGCTGCTTACCAAAGACCTGACATTTTCCAAACATTCAGCGGTTATTAGTGCTTTCAACCAGCATTTTGTAAAAACGGGTGCCTTTCCCAAAGAATTTGGCCGGAAAATAGATAGACTGTTCAGGGACAGACAAATTGGAGATTATGACTATGAGCTAGCCATTAGTGACGAAGAGGCACAAGAAGATGTAACTGATGCAGAAAAAATAGCCAACTTGTTGGAGGAGTGGCTAAAAGAGAAACAACATATCTTATAGGAGACCCAAATGAGTGCCGAAATCATCAGCGGCAGGGAAATAGCCAAGACAATCAGACAGGAGTTGGCGCAGGAGGTGGCGTCACTGCAAAGCCAACACAACTTGACCCCCGGACTGGCGGTGGTACTGGTGGGGGAAAACCCGGCCTCGCAGGTTTATGTACGCATGAAGGAGAAGGGCTGCAATGAGGTAGGAATCTATTCGGAAAAGCACCTTTTGCCGGCGGATGCCGGTCAAGAGCAACTGCTGGGACTGGTGCAGCAGCTCAACGCCGATCCCAAAATTCATGGGATTCTGGTGCAGTTGCCCCTGCCGGAGCAGATTAACGCCCAACTGGTACTGGAGGCGATTTCGCCGGACAAGGATGTGGACGGCTTTCACCCCTATAATGTGGGCAAATTGCTGGTGGGGGAACCCGCCTTTGTGTCCTGCACCCCCTTTGGAGTAATGAAGATGCTGGAATACAGCGGGGTACAGTTGAAGGGCAAGCGGGCGGTGGTGGTAGGGCGCAGCAACATTGTGGGCAAGCCGGTGGCCCTGCTGCTTTTGCAGCAGCACGCCACGGTCACCATTTGTCATTCCCGCACCGTAGATCTGCCTTCGGTAACCCGCCGGGCAGAGGTGCTGATTGCCGCCGTCGGTCGCCCCAAGATGATTACCGCTGATATGGTCAGCGAGGGCACAGTGGTGATTGACGTGGGGGTCAACCGCCTGGAAGACGGAACACTGGCGGGGGATGTGGATTTTGAAACGGTTAAAGAAAAAGCGGCCGCCATTTCACCGGTGCCCGGGGGAGTGGGGCCGATGACTATTGCCATGCTGCTTTCCAATACGGTGCAGGCGGCCAAAAACAGCCTGGAGAAAAGATGAACCACAGAGGGCACAGAGAAATGACAAATGTCAAAGCTTAAATGATAAAAATTAACCACGGATTAACACAGATGGACACAGATAAGATTAATGAGGGATTGTTTTTTTATCAGTGTTTATCCGTGTGCATCTGTGGTTAAAATTTTTTGGATTTTGATATTTGAAATTATTTTCCTCTGTGTTCTCTGTGGTTAACAAATAAGGGGTTATAAAAATGGATAGATTTGATCTAGCGGTGATTGGCGGTGGGCCGGGGGGCTATACTGCCGCTATCCGGGCCGCTCAGTTGGGCGCCAATGTTTGCCTGATTGAACAGGGCAAAGTGGGCGGCACCTGTTTGAACCGGGGCTGCATTCCTACCAAGGCCCTGCTCTCCAGCGTGGAGGTGCTTTCCCAAATCAAGCACGCCGCAGACTTCGGCATTGCGGTTGAGGGCATCAAGCCTGACTTTGCCCGCATGGTGGAGCGCAAGGACGGGATTGTCGCCGAGTTGGTGGCGGGGGTTGAGTTTCTGCTCAAAAGCTATGGGATTACCCTGCTCAAGGGCAAGGGTGTGCTTACCGCCAAGGATAAGGTTTGGATAGAGAGAAATAACGGCAGCGGGATAGAAATAGACGCCAAGAGAATTATCATCTCCACCGGCTCGCGCCCGGCCAGAATTCCCGCTTTTAATATTGACGGCAAGAAAATTATCACCAGTAATGGAGCGCTAAATCTCAAAAAACTGCCCGCCAGCATCCTGATTGTGGGCGGCGGGGTAATCGGCTGTGAATTTGCCTGCATCTTTTGCGAA
>QIFF01000159.1 GCA_003230635.1 bacterium
CAAGTACTTACTGAGCACAATTACACAGCCCCAAAGGATGTGCCCTGTAAGCAGTTGTTATTATTTGACTTATAATTGGACACTAGTGATAGGAGGTAATTAAATATGGCTAAGAAAGTTTCGTTAATCAATATGAAAGGCGGCGTAGGAAAATCTACTTTAGCTGTTAACCTTGCATGGCATTTTGCTGCTATGAGTGAATGGGACAAAAAGGTATTGGTGGTTGATCTTGATCCACAATTCAATGCAAGTCAGTATCTTCTTGGACATATAGAATATTATAAAACAATCATTAAGGAAAACATCCCAACAATCTGGAATGTTTTTGAGCAACATACATGCTTACCAGGTTCACCAAAGCCTTCACCTTTAGAGCCAGCGAAAGTGATTTACAATGTTAAAGAATTTTACAGAGGAGGCCGCATTGATCTAGTTCCTTCTCGGTTGGAACTGGCCCATTCGCTACGGCATCCTGCGCAAAAAGAACATCTCCTCGCAAAGCTTATCTCCAAAATCGAAGAGAAGTATGAACTTATCATTTTGGATTGTGCACCAACAGAATCCATTCTCACTATGGCTGCTTATTTGGCCAGCGACTATATCCTTGTCCCTGTGAAACCAGATTATCTATCTTCGATTGGGCTTCCATTACTTGTCAACTCAATGGAGGAATTTAAGAAGCACTATGAGGATCATAATTTAGAACTGGCCGGGGTTGTTTTTAACGCAACTACAGACTATGTACCTGAAGAAATATTAACAAAGATAGTAGTCCAGGGGCTTGCGGAAAAAGAGGGATGGCACATTTTTGAGAATGAGATCAGGTATTCACGCTCGTATCCTAAAGGTGCGCGCGAAGGCCGACCAATTTTCCGTACCTCTTATGCCCGACGGACTCAAGCTGCCCGCTTTAAGGCATTTGCAGAGGAATTTGCACAGAGGATAGGTCTATGAAAACACAACGAGAATTAGATTTGCTGGTTGATCTGGCAAAAATGCTAAAAAAGTACGGGCCAGAGCCTTTTGAGTTACTTGCAGAATCGATTGCATCACCAGAAACGACTCAACACTTGTCGCTTATTCTAACACAGGTTGCGAAGATAGGCCGCACTATTCCAAAAACAAAAGGAAAGACAGTATCAAAACAGGGGCCATTGATCCCGAGGGCACTAACTACTCTTAAGAGTACAGAGCCAGAAAGGTATAAAATTTTAATAAACTTTTATAATGAGTTAATTGCAAAGAGAGTTTTACCATCTCTAAGAGACATTAAAGAATTTGCAATGGACTGTGGGTTGCTAGAAGTTCGCGCTAAATCAAGACAAAAAGCTATTAGCCCACTTATTAGTTCATTAATTAAATTTCCAAATGAACAGTTGATAGCAAAAATTCAATCACTCAAAATGTGCGATATGGACAATCGTAGCTTAGAAGGTTGGAGTAATTTAATACTAAATAGGCAACGAAGGTCAGAATGAAGCAATAAGCAAACCTTCAGCTATCAGTTTTCAGCAGTCAAAGGAGCTATCAAGATGACCACAACAAGGCAATATGAAGGGAAGTTAAGCAGCATTTTGCAATATTTGCCATAAGATAAAGTTAATGAGCTTTTGGATTTTGCCCGATTTGAGAATGTGAAAAGAATATAAGAAAGGAGTAACATGATGAAAACCATGGAATACTATGCCAGCGTCTTGCAAGACGGGCATCTTTCTTTACCTGAAGATGCTGAGTTGAAACCTGGACAACTGGTACGTGTAATAATCTTGACTGACGAAGAAGAGGAATTAGCGTTGAGAGCAGATTTCATTGAAGATCTAAAAAAAGCCAAAGAGGAAGATTTAAAAGGAGAAGGAATAAGTTTGGAAGATTATGAAAGAAAATTATAAAATCATTTTGCTTCCCACGGCCCAAAAACACCTTTGCTCTTTGGATAGGGTATTAAGGAACAAAATGATAACCAAGATAAAATGGTTGTCTAATCATCCAGAGGTTTTGGGGAAACAACCCTTATCCGGTCTTCCGCCAGAGCTTAAGGGGCTGAATAAATATCGTGTTGGGGATTACCGCATTGTCTACTGGGTGGACTGCAAGAAAATAGTTTTGAAAATATATGCAGTAAGGCATCGCTCACAAGTGTACAAGAAAATCGGTAAAAAGAAGCGCTAACAGGGAATCAGCGTTTGGCAATTTTCTAAGGGGACAATAAATGCCCGGCGAGGATTATTATAAGGTCTTAGGGGTGGCTAAGGGGGCCGGTGAGGCTGAGATTAAAAAGGCTTACCGTAAGCTGGCGATGAAGTATCACCCGGATAAAAATAAGGGCGATAAGGCCGCCGAGACCCGCTTTAAGAAGATCAGCGAGGCCTATGCGGTTTTAAGCGATAAGAAGAAACGCCAGCAGTATGATATGTTCGGCGCCGAGGGCTTCCAGCAGCGCTATACGCAGGAGGATATTTTCCGTAACTCGGATATTGGGGATATTCTCAAGGGTTTTGGTTTGGGCGGCGATGATATTTTCAGCAGTCTATTCGGTCGGGGTTCGGCCCGCTCTCGTCCGGGTACTGCTTCTTTCAGAACCTCTTTTCGCACAGGTGGGCCGGGTTTTGCTCCCCAGGGAGATAGTTGCAGCTGTAAGGATCATTATAGCAAGGGGAGGCGTCCCCCCAGCGGCCGCGATCTGGTCTGCGATTTTACCGTCAGTTTTATGGAAGCCGTCCAGGGGACAAAGAAAACACTCAGTTTTAAAAAGGACGGCAAAATAGAACGGATTAATCTTACCATCCCGGCCGGGATTAGAGAAGGACAGCGCTTGCGGGTGCAGGGCAAAGGAGGACTTCCTTCTCAGGGGGTAAGCGGTGACCTTTATGTCAGAATCAAAATCCAGCCCCACCCCGTTTTTACCCGCAAGGGGGACGATATTTACCTGGAACAGGGAATCAAGCTCAGCAAGGCTTTGCTGGGCACTACCCTGGAGGTTGCCACCCCAAGCGGCAATAAGAAATTAAAGATTGCTCCCATTACCTCTTTCCCCACCAAAATAAGGGTGAAGGGAGCCGGGGTGCCCCACCTGAAAGGCCCGGGTAAGGGGGACCTTTATGTAAACTTAAGGCCTGAAGTTCCCGCCAAGTTGACAGTACAACAACGGAATTTGATTGAAGAATTGGCAAAGCAGGGATTATGACCTGTGTTGTTCCCAAGTCATATCCTCGGAAGATCGGGGATTGGGGAAATGCGAGGCGACCGTCAAGTTTGTTGGCTGGCAAGGCGGCGCAGAATTTTTCGAGCAAGGCATACTAAAACGTATGTTGAGGGAGAAAATTTCAAGCCAACGCCGCCAGGCGGCAAAATCGGCGGTCGGGGGGGGCGTTTCTTTACTTTCCCAACTTATTCCAACACCAAATCACTTTCCCCAACACGGCTTCCTGATCAGAGGCTGGAATGATTAAGGACGGCTGCTGGGCAGGTTCCTCAGACAAACCGAGGATATGCTCTCCCTGGGAGTGAAGTCGCTTGATACTGCAACCCCCTTTTTGAT
>QIFF01000064.1 GCA_003230635.1 bacterium
CCACCAATAAAATCTGCTGATTAGGTGCAGGCAAGCAAAAGCCGCGTCCCAAAGGGCCCAAAACATCAACTGTTGTTCCTGCCGCCAGTCGGCTCATAAGGGCGGTACCCTTACCCACTACCTTATAAAGAATGTCAATTTCACCATTGTCTCGCCAGCGATACAGCGAAAACGGACGGCGCAATAGGGGATCATAGCCGGTATTCACCTGGAGCATTACAAATTGCCCGGGCTTAGCTTGAGCGGCGATTTGCTCCCCGGCCAGGGTCAGCTTGTAATATTGCGCAGAAAGCGCTTGGTTGCTGATTACCTGGGTTAGCATTTGTGCTCCCTGTTGTGGGTACCTTTATGCTTTACCCAGGCCAGGGCGCCGCCTGCCTTGAGCAGTTCTTTATCGCGTTGGCTTAACTGGTGCTGGAGCCGAATTTCCAGGTTTTTATTTTTAACCCTCAAGCTGAGGGGTGAAGCGAGGCTGCCTACAACCAGTTCCAATTCATCCCCCTGTTCCAGTTGCCCATAATCCTCAGACTCGGCAAAACACAAGGGCAGAATGCCGAAGTTAATCAGATTGGCCAGGTGAATGCGGGCGAAGGACTGGACGATTACCGCCTTGACCCCCAGGTACATGGGGGCCAGGGCCGCATGCTCGCGGCTGGAGCCTTGCCCGTAGTTGACACCGCCGATAATAAAGCCGCCTCCCCAATCTTTAGCCCGTCGGGCGAAATCAGGGTCTATTTGGGTAAAGACGTGGCAGGAAATGGCCGGGATATTGGAGCGCAGGGGCAGGATTTTGGCCCCGGCGGGAAGGATGTGGTCGGTGGTGATATTGTCCCCCAGCTTGATGAGCACCCTGCCCTCCAGTTTTTCCGCCAAAGGTTTGCCCAGGGGCAGGGGCTGGATGTTGGGGCCGCGGCGAATTTTTATTTGTTCTGTCTGCGCAACGGGGGGAATAATCAGGTTGTCGTTAATCAAAAAAGGAGTAGGGGCTTTAGCCCCGTGAAAGGACACGAGCCTAAAGGCTCTACTCCAGGCTGCCCCTACATTGCGGGGGTCGGTGATTTCTCCCCTTAAAGCCGAGGCCGCCGCTACCAGGGGGCTGGCCAGATAGATCCCGGCGTCCTTGGTGCCCGAGCGGCCCAGGAAGTTGCGGTTGAATGTGCGCAGAGAGGCCGCTCCCGAGGGCGGCGATTGCCCCATACCGATGCAGGGGCCGCAGGCGCTTTCCAGGATGCGTGCTCCGCTTGCGATTAAATCCCCTAATGCCCCCTCCTGGGCCAGCATAGTTAGGACCTGGCGTGAACCGGGAGCGATGCCGAAACTGACTTTTGGATGCACGGTTTTACCTTGCAGTAACCTAGCTACCGCTTTTAACTGCTCATATGATGAATTGGTGCAGCTGCCGATTAATACCTGCTGGACTTTTTTACCAGCCAAATTCTTTACAGGACAAACATTATCAGGAGAATGAGGCTGGGCAACGAGGGGTTCCAATGAGTTTAAGTCCAACTCAACGATTTTATCATATTTGCAGCATTCATCCGCTGTTAGCTCTTGCCAGTCTTGTCCCCGCTCTTGAGCTTCCAGGAATTTTTTAGTGATTTTATCGCTGGGGAAAACTGAGCCGGTAGCTCCCAGTTCAGCGCCCATATTAGTGATGGTCGCTCTTTGGGGAACCGTTAAGTTGCTTACGCCGGGACCGAAATATTCCAGCACATAGCCAACTCCGCCTTTGACGCTTAGCTGTCTTAACAACTCAAGGATAACGTCCATTGCGCTTGTACAAGGGGAGAGCTTGCCCCCCAGTTTGATGCCCAGGATGCGGGGCATATCCAAATAAAAGGGTTCTCCGGCCATAGCCAGGGCTACGTCAAGGCCGCCGGCTCCCATGGCCAGCATTCCCAGCCCGCCGCCGGTGGGTGTGTGGCTGTCCGAACCTAAGAGGGTTTTGCCCGGTTTGCCGAAACGTTCCAGGTGTATCTGGTGGCAGATGCCGTTGCCCGGGCGGGAGAAATAGGCCCCGAATTTGGCGGCTGCATCCTGCAGGAAGAGGTGGTCGTCAGCGTTTTCAAAGCCGCATTGCAGGGTGTTGTGGTCTATATAGCTCAGGGCCAACTCGTTCTTGACCCGCACCAGCCCCAGGGCCTCAAATTGCAGCCAGGCCATAGTGCCGGTTGCATCCTGGGTCAGGGTCTGGTCAATCCGCAGCCCAATCTTTTCTCCGGGCTGCATGCGCCCGCTGATTAAGTGTTGTTTGATGATTTTTTCGGTTATGGTTTTACTCATTAACTACTCCCGTTTTAAAAAGCATAATCTTATAATTGAAAATTTAAAGCAGACCCTTGTTGAGCATAATTCATAGTTTTGTCCAAAATAGATTTAATGGTTTGCGTTAATTTCTTTTTGATCTTTTTGATCTCTTTTTTGTCAAAGTTGTCCGAATGGTAATCAATACATCTTATGTGGCTAATATCAAAGGGTAACTTGTCCCGCAATGTTTTATCCCGAAGTAAAATCACATTGGCATTTTGGGCATGAGCAATTCCTAATTCATAAAATACATTTGCATTATCTTGAGTAATTTCACAAATCGTTATCAGTGAGGTATCAATAGCTTCAACAATATCCATAATTATTGGTCTATTACCCAAAATTTCATCTGAGCGATCACAGTTTAAGTTATTTTCTTTGTTTTCAACTACTTCTTTTATTATCTTGTCATATATTTTTAGTTTGTTGAGCTTATCATCTCCAAAAGGCATAACCACAAAGCATCTAGGTTTTTTCGTTTCACAAGAAAAACCATCTATCGTTGCGTCTGCTTTGCCAAAAACCTTAATCCCGATATTACCACCATCGTAAAAAGGCTCCATAGTATCTACTGCATCTATAATTTTTATTCTTCCATTTTCTCCGTTTAAAAACAGAGAGAATTTTCTGCCTGAGACTGTTAATGCTATGCTGTAAATAGTGCTTGCTTCTATGTCTTGATCTACGCCTAAGGTGTTAATTGCGTAAGAACCTTTTGCAAGTCTTTTGCCGATTACAAATTTCTTGCCGTAGCCTCCAATTCCAGCAAAATAGTAATTATGAGGGCTTTGATATCTAAAAACAACTGATGCACTATCTGGAGGCAGAGAATTAAAAACAATATTTGCTTTTATTTCGCCATCAATCAGTTTCTTTTTATTAAGTAGCAAGCTATCTTTAAACGTTTCATCATTGTTTCCTTTATGCATAAATGATTTCCCGTCAGATGTCTCTCCAATCTCCCATTTACCTTTTATGACATGCCAATCATCATTCATTCCCATGTTTCTCCCAATGAATAATAGACCAATCTGCTTAATTATCGATTTTTAAACCCCATCTTAGGCTGGGGGTTTTCCTGCACCTCTATCAGATACAGCAAAGGAAGCGATTTCTCTTAAGGTATTTCGGCGTAACACACACCGACTACCTATGTTGTTTTGTCAAGTAAAAATGTAGCTCAAGCTGCTTTTTTATAATAAGATTCCTGATACATGGAGTTATAT
>QIFF01000065.1 GCA_003230635.1 bacterium
GCTTTTTCCACCTCCCGCACCTGGGGCTGGAGTTGGGCGATTTTTTCTTCTATTTGCTCCAACTGTGTGCGTTCCTTGATCAGATAGCTTGCCCCGTTTCCAAGCGCCAGCAGAACCATTATTGCCGCTAGAATAATAGGCAGAACCAAGCTGTCTCCCTTTTTCTGGGCTGCTTGCTCTTCCGGGGGCATGAGATTGAAGCCGCGCGGAGCAAGCTCCAACCCCTGCAGGGCAAGGCCCATGGCTACCGCCGCTTCGCTGGACAGCTCCTCAAAGTCTGGGGAATTTATTCCCTGCAAGGGATTCCAGAGGGTGGTTTCAATTTGAGTGGCCGCTTGCAAGTCTTCTGCCAGGGCAGCGGAGGCGTCAATTCCAGCTAGAAAAATATGCTCCAGATTGGTTTCCCGGTAGGTTTTTTGCAAGCTGGTAACCAGAAAACTGATTTCCTGTTTCAATCTATCGGCCAGCTTGCGGTTTTCCTCCTTCGGGGGATTGGCGGCTTCCGGCGTCTCCTCCATGCCGTCTCCACCCAGGGGGGCAGGAGCCGTAAGCCTTACTTGCTTGGCAATTCTGTGGCAAAAGACAAATTTACCCTTTTGCACCACTCCTAATTCTATGTCATTAAAACCAACCTCTACCATCAGGTAGTTACCCTCTTGCTTTGATTTCTGAGCAAGGAAATCCAAGCCGGCAAACAGGGAGGAGGTGGTTAGCTCTACCCCTGTATAGGCCACCTCGGCCCTTGCCAGCAAAGACAGCAGGTAGTTGACCCGTTCCTTTTTGGCCGCTATAAGGGCAAGCTCCAGCTTATTTTTACTTTTGGGCCCAATCAGTTTAAAATCAAAGTATATATCCTTGAGGGGAAAGGGTACATGGCGCTCGATTTCAAATTCCAGGATTTGCCGGATTTCATCAGGTTTTACCGCCGGCACTTCGAGCCTTCTAAAGACAACCTCCTTCTGGGGCAGCCCAAGTATAACCTGTTCAGCCTTAACTCGGTGTTCAAGAACAAAATTGCGCAGGGTTTCAATAAAAGCGGTCTCGTATTCAGACAAGTTTCCCTCTCGCATGGGGGGCAGGGCGAAGCTGGCATAGTTCAACAACCTGACCCTTCCCGGCCTTCCGGCCAGGTGAGCCAGACGCAGCCTGTCATCGCGAAAATCTATTCCCAAACTTTGAGGGGAGGTAAACATTCCTTAGTCTTTCTTCCCGGGCCATGAATAGCCGATCAGGTTGTCATTCCAATACATTGTGCGCAAGGCCGGGGCGCCGTTTTTGGAACGCACGGCCACCACCGTCCTAATCGAGCGCTGCCCGGAGCCTGTCTGGGACTGCCCCCGCCCGATGATGCTGAAGTGTCTGGATTTATGTTTCTCTTTGGGTTGGCCGAATTCGTCATATAACTCCATTTCTTCCGCTGCCTCGTCTCCATATACAATTTCCCTGGCGGTAACATCCGCGGTGTACTTATTGAAACGCCCACTCCCCCAGACGGTCAAAAACTTGGCAATCCCGGGATAACTACCGTCCCCAAAGAGAATTTCAGGGGTAACGTCCTTTACCAGCAGTAATTCATTTACCGTATCAAAGGGGCCGTCCTTGCACTCATAAGGGGGGGAAAGCGAGCGGTAATAATCATCCTCCACCCCGTTAATCTTGTGCAGGTCATCCTTGTCCAGCCAGTCCATGATGCAATCAATAATCGTGTCCTGCTCTACACCTTCGCCAACCCCGGCCCCCTTTTCCAGCAGGCGCGCCAGGACCTGGCGGTTGTTGTCACTGTCCGTTACAAAGCGATTGAGATAGATTTTGCCCTCCTCGTCCTCTATTTGATAGGAGAAATAGCCGTTGCCCAGGGTGAGATTTTCCCTTTCAGGAATTGTGTCCTCTCCCTCGGCTGAAGCCTCCTCCCCCTCCTCTTCTTTTTTAGCGAAAACCAGCTTGTTTCCTATTAAATAGTGGTGAGTTACCTTGGGGTCTAATATCTCACTCATACTTTGCTGAATCGCCGCCTGGGCGCGGTAATAATTCTCAGATTCTTCCTTGAAATTACCGGTTATCTGTAACTCAGTGCGCATGGAGAAAGCAAACTCGGCGATAATGATACTCAAAAGGGCCATTACCCAGAGCACCATCATCAGGGCTACCCCCTGCTCCGATTTCAGATTGACGATTGACGATTGACGATTGAAAAGAGGGTTCCCTCTCCCCTTTGGGGAGAGGGTCAGGGTGAGGGGGGTCTTTCGGCTTGTCCTCAAGCCGAAAGCTTTAAGGGGAATGTATCCCTTTTTAGTTTCGGCCTGGGGACAGGCCGAAACATCAACATCAATTTTTTCATTCCGCATCACAGTGACTCCTTGGGCACCGCTACCTCTTGCCCCAGGTAAATGGGAACTACCAGGGGCGGCAACTGCCTGCTTCTATTCTCCTCAACAAACTCCAAACTCAGGGTAATCTCCACTGCAGTGGGCAGTTTTTGAACAGGTGGCCCGGATAGTTCTCCCTCTTCCTCGGCTTCTCCAAATTCCATGGCCTCCTTATGGGTGGGGTCCCAATCGATTACCCATTCGCATTGGGGTGCTTCTTCCGGCGCTTCTTCACCCTTTTCCGGCTCTGGAATGTAGCAGTAGCGAAAGCTGATTGCATCTACATTACTGTCTAAGACCAGCGTATTTTCCTCCGCCAAATCTGCGAAGCAGTCCCCGCCCAAACAGGGGGTGGACCTCATTGCCAGGCCACTGCCCACCTCCACAAAATACTCAACCGCACGGGTAAACTCCAGCCCGGGTTCGCTCTGCAAGCCCGGGGCAGTGGTGATAAAGCGAATCCGCGCAGGCTCGCCCCAGAAGGCATGATACTTAATATCATCTTCCTCGCTGATAATAGAAAGAGAGTGCGCCGAGCGGATTTCCTCCAGCATATGATCTAAAACCACCCTCAATTTTTGATTATACTCTGCCTTAGCCTCCCCTTTCTCCCAGGCGCGACTGCCCAAGCGGAAGCCCCCCATGATAATGGCCATCATAATCCCCAGAATGGTAATGCTAATCAGCAATTCCAGCAGGGTAAATCCTGTCTCCGTTCTTGCCTGCCTAAACATCTCAGCCCACACTATGAGAGAAAGAGGGTTTCTTTTTCCAGGTAGGTGCGTAAGGTTACCAACTCTAGTTTATGTTCTTTTTCCCCTTCCTGCCAGCTAATTCTGACCTTAACTTGTAACATCTTAATTACCATCTGGTTGTCTGAGCCTAATTCCCCTTTGACCTGCTCTTCGGCATACTGGTAAGGCTTGACCTCCACTTCCCAGGAGAAATCGTCGAAATCATCAGTGAACTCCCCGCTTTCCCAACCCTCTTCCAGGGGTCTTTTAAGTAACGCTTCTTCCATTTTATGGCGGGCAAGAAAGGTCGCATCCGTATATTGTCCTGATTTATGCGCTGCCTGCAAGCTTCCGGAAAAAAGCTGCATACTGATTGCCAGACCGATCCCCATGATGGCCATGGCTATCATGACCTCCAATAAAGTAAAGC
>QIFF01000272.1 GCA_003230635.1 bacterium
AATAATGCGGCCCGCAAAAAGTCGCGCCTGATGAAAAAGGTTAATTCTTTGGCGGCGTAGCGGTGGATTGAAGATATCCCGCTCTGTCATTGCGAGCGAAGCGAAGCAATCTCAAGCGTGGCGTCAGGAGGTAACTCCTGACGCCTGCGTATGCCTGTCAGGTGGTAACACCTGACAGCACCTAAGCCTCATGTTAATAGATTGCTTCGTCGCTATGCTCCTCGCAATGACAAACAACAGGAGATTTTGAGGATGAGTGAAATCTGCGATGTCTGGGCTCGCGAGATTCTGGATTCCCGCGGCAATCCCACCGTAGAGGTGGAGGTAACTCTGGAAAGCGGGATTACGGGGCGGGCGGCGGTGCCTTCCGGGGCTTCCACCGGGCAGCGTGAGGTCTTGGAACTGCGCGACGGTGACAAAAAACGGTATAACGGCAAGGGAGTACGCAAAGCCGTTGACAATGTAAATGATGTTATTGCGGCGGAAATTCTGGGGCTGGAATCCAGTGAGCAGACTGAACTTGACCTGATTCTTTGTGAGCTTGACGGTACGGAAAATAAGGGCAGGCTGGGGGCGAATGCGATTTTGGGGGTTTCCCTGGCAGCAGTCAAGGCCAGTGCCATAGAAGCGGGGCTGCCTCTTTATCGCTATCTTGGCGGGGTAAACGCCAGGGAGTTGCCCGTGCCTATGATGAATGTGCTTAACGGGGGAAGTCACGCCGACAACAACGTGGATTTGCAGGAATTCATGTTGATGCCCACCGGGGCCGAGAGCTTTAGCCAGGCCCTGCGGATGGGAGCGGAAATCTTCCACACCCTGGGCGATGTGCTCAAAGATAAGGGCTACAATACCAGCGTAGGGGACGAGGGCGGCTTTGCCCCTAATCTGAAAAGCAACGAGGAAGCGATTACCCTCATTCTGCAAGGGATTGAAAAGGCGGGCTACCGGCCGGGGGAGGATGTTTGTCTGGCCCTGGATGCCGCCGCCAGTGGGTTTTATAAGGACGGAAAATACTCCCTGGCTGTGGAGAAAAACCCACTCAAATCCAGCGAAGATATGGTAGCTTTTTATGAAGATCTGGTGCAAAAATACCCCTCCATTGTTTCTATAGAGGACGGGCTGGCGGAGGACGACTGGCAGGGTTGGCAGTTGCTGACCAAGCGCCTGGGGCAAAAAATCCAGATTGTAGGGGATGACCTCTTTGTTACCAATACCAAAATTTTGCGCCGGGGCATTCAGGAAGGGGTGGCCAATTCCATCTTGATTAAACTCAATCAAATCGGCACCCTGACGGAAACCCTGGAGGCGATCGAACTGGCCAAACGCTTTAATTACACCGCCGTGGTTTCCCACCGCTCGGGAGAAACTGAAGACACCACTATTGCCGACCTGAGTGTGGCCTGCAACACGGGGCAGATTAAGACCGGCTCCCTCTCGCGCAGCGAGCGCATAGCCAAGTACAACCAGTTGCTGCGGATTGAAGAGGAGTTGGGGGATTGCGCCGTGTTTCGCGGCAAGGGAGTTTTCTACAACCTCAAACGGTTATAGTAGGGGGGACGTCTCTGTCCGCCCTGACTTGGGCAGACACGGAGGTCTGCCCCTACTTATAGCTCAGCACTGGAAGTGCTATGAAATCCAAACAAGTCACTGCAATTGTCATTCTGGCGCTTGCGGGCTGGCTGCTGGCAGGGGGCTGGCTGGGGGAAAGGGGTTTGGGCCGGATTCGGCAGTTGATAAAGCAATATTATCAGTTAGTAACCAAGACAGGTAGTATTCAAAAGAAAAACCTGGCCCTGCAAGAAGAGGTTAGGCGACTTAAGGATGATAAATTCTGGCTGGAAAAACAAGTCCGGGAGAAACTGGGCTGGGCCAGGCCGGGTGACGTGATTTACAAATTCAAAACCATGCAAAGTCTTTCTCCCACAGAGGAGACAAGGGCACCTTGAAAAATGGCCTTTTCGCCCAATATCTGCGTTATGCTCAAAATTTAAGGGAAAAAGAACTCCCTGCGCTCTTGGCGCAGAACGCTTTGGGTTGTTCTGGTTTTGACGCCCTGAGGTCTTGCCTCAGGGTAGTTCACTCCTCGGAATATCAAACATATGCCTGCGGTTAAATTTTTCGCATGCCTTGATCTTGAACGAAAATTCTCATTTTTCAAAGCACCCAGAAAATTGACGACTGGAAATTGACGGCACTTTTTACTTTGTCGTCCAGTTACTGATTTTCATCAGCACAAGTTTCGACTTTTTACGAGTTTACCGGAATTGTCAATTCTAAATGGCTCTTTCTGATTTTTCGGTCAACAACAGGGTATTCGCCAATATCCTGATGATTGTCCTGCTCACCTTGGGCAGCTATGCCTTTCTTACCCTTCCCCGTGAGCTTGTCTCACAAATTCCTTTCCACTGGGTCTTCATCTCTACCAAATATCCGGGGGCCTCTCCGGAAGATATGGAAAAGCTAGTCACCAGACCGCTTGAGGATGAAATAGCGGATGTGGACCAGATTAAGACCATCACCTCGTACAGCAGCGAAGGCCGCTCCTTTATCAGCGTAAAATTTGAGCAGATCAGCGACACCGTTTTTGACCGCCGGCTGCAAGATATTCGTGCTGAGGTAGCCAAGGTTACCGACCTGCCTGAGGATGCCGACGATCCCCTGATTATCAATTTTGAAACCTCTTCCTGGATGCCGATTGTCACCGTGGTTCTGGGGGGCGATTTGCCCCACCAACAGTTGAAGCGGCTGGCCGAAGATATGGAAGACCGCATCCTGGAAATCAAGGATGTGGCCGAGGTGCGCATGGCCGGTCAAAGAGACAGGGAAATCTGGGTGGAGGTGGACCCCCAGCGCCTGCAGGGCTATCATTTGGCCCTGAGTCAGGTCAGCCAGGCGATTAAGCGCCACAATCTGAACCTGCCGGCCGGTAATTTAAAGGTGGGGCGGGCCGAATACCGCCTGCGGGCCATGGGAGAATTTGAAAGCAGCCGGGATATCGGCCAGGTAATTATGCGTTGGCAGGAACCGGGCGGGCATATCCGCATCAAAGACCTGGCTACCATTAAGGAGACTTATGAGGAGCCGGTTACCATCTCCCGCCTTAACGGCAAACCCAGCATTACCCTCTGGATTACCAAGCAGGCCGAGGGCAACTCCATCGCCATTATCCGGCAGATTAGAGAACTTCTCACCGAGTATCGCCAGGTAATACCGCCCGGGGTAGAGCTTTCCCTGGTCAACGACAGCTCAGAGATGATTGAAGACTACCTGGGCAAGCTGGGGAGCAATGCCCTGTGGGGACTGTGCCTGGTACTCCTAATCCTCTATCTGAGCATGGGTTGGCGCAACGCCCTCTGTGTGGGATTGGGAATTCCAGCCGCTTTCATGGCGACCTTCCTGTTTATGAGATACAGCGGCTCCAGCCTCAATGGGGATTCCCTTTTCGGCCTGGTTCTGGTGCTGGGCATGATTGTGGATGACGCAATTGTGGTGATGGAAAATGTCTATCGCTATATGCTTAAGGGGATGG
>QIFF01000221.1 GCA_003230635.1 bacterium
AAAGGAGTGCCGCCGATCAAATCGGGCTTGAGCCGGGGGACATCCTCCGCCAGCTTAACAACCAACCGATCAAGAACCTGGGTGACTATCGTAAGGCAATTCTAATGGCCAGGCAAAAAGAAAGCGTCTTGCTTTTGGTGCAGCGGGGACAATATGGGTACTATGTAACCCTGCAACCGTAACAGGGCACCTTGAAAAATGGCCTTTTCTTCCAATCTCGGCGTTGTGCTCAAAATTTAATCCTCGGAATATCAACATATGCCTGTGGTTAAATTTTTCGCATGCCTTGATATTGAACGAAAATTTTCATTTTTCAAGACACCCCTATGTAATTTTCAAGGGAGGGAAAAGCTATGCTGGAGAGAAAGGCTGCCATAACTTTCAATGGCCAACCACTAACCCTGGTGGGGCCAGAAAAGAGGCCCGGCGATACAGCGCCTGAGTTCTGTGTGGTAGATAACGATCTGGTGGAGGTTTGCCTTGAGGACTTTAAGCCGCAGGTATGTCTGATAAGCGTTGTGCCGTCTTTAGATACACCCGTATGTGAGCTGCAAACCAGGAAATTTAATCAGGAGGCAGCAAATTTACCAGAGAAGGTTGCCGTGTTGACTATCAGTATGGATCTGCCATTCGCCCAGAAGCGTTTTTGTTCAGTTGCCGGGGTTGAGCGGGTTAAGGTGTTTTCAGATTACCAACGGGCCTCTTTTGGTGAAGCCTATGGAATACTAATTAAAGAATTGCGGCTGTTGAGCCGGGGGATATTTGTCATTGATCAACAGGGGATAATCAGGTATGTGGAGTATGTGAAGGAAATCACCAACCATCCCAACTATGAGGCTGCCCTGGCTGCGGTGAAAAGCATATTAGGACGCTAGTTGTAGAGACCCACCATTGACGAGAGCTTAATCGTCAATTTACAGGCCTCCTCTCTCCCTTTTCCGGGCGCTGGGGTCGGTAATGTAGTGTTTTCTGAGGAAGTAACTCAGATTACGCTGGTCAATCCCCAATAATGCTGCGGCTTCCTTTTTCTTCCAGTGTGCTTCGTTCAAAGCTCGCAGGATTAACTGGCGCTCAAAGGCCTTCAAGCGCCGGCGCATGTTGTATTCCTCTGCCAGACGTTGGCGTCCCCCTCCTTCGAACAATTCGTAAGGTAGACTGTGCGCTTGGATAATGTCCAACCCCTCCACGATCACCGCCTGTTCAATGCATTCTTCCAACTCCTTCACATTACCCGGCCAGTCATATTCCATTAAAATCCCCAACGCTTCCGCGGAGATGCTGCGAATAGATTTATCATACTTGGAGCTGTAGCGCTCGATAAAATGCTTGACCAGGAGGGGGATGTCCTCTCTAAGCCTGCGCAATACCGGTAACTTAATGGCATGGGGCTTCAAATAGGCATAGAGGTCTTTCCGAAAGAGCCCCTCTTCCACCGCCACCGCCAGGTCTAAATTGCTGGTGGCTATCAGCCGCACGTTGTTTGTAATCGGCAATTGCGCACCCAGGGGAGTAAATTGGTTTTCCTCTAAAACCTGTACCAGCTTGGCCTGACCCCGCAGGGGCAGGTTGGTGATCTGATCCAGAAGAATCGTTCCCCCATCGGCAATTTCAAACAGTCCCTTGCTTTCTTCCCGCTCAGCCGCCGCTACCCCCTTTTTACGACCGAAGAGGTCCGCCTCCACCGGCTCCTCCAGGGAAGCACAATTAACCTTAATGAACGGCGAGAGGGAGCGTGAGCTGGAGGAATGAATGGCAGCAGCCACCAATTCCTTTCCGGTACCGCTTTCTCCCTGGATTAAAACCGGCTCTGATCGCCGAGCCAACTGGGGAATCACCCCAAAAATCTGCTTTATGGGCTTACTTTTACCAACTATACAGCCCTTACCAAAGTCAAATCCTTCCATTAAAATCGCCCCCCTCCTGCAGCATGGTTATGGCATTGAATGCAAGTGCGTTCACTCATATCTCCGGGGGATCCGTGGGGATAGCCCCCTGGCCAGGGATTAGCAATATAGTGACATTTACTACACAAAGAATAAAACTTTCCCTCGTAACCAACCCGTACCCCTTTAACCCCGTTTACCTTGGTGCGCATAAGAAAAGCGTTGATTGAACCATGGGGTTCGTGGCAATCGGTACAGGAAAGGTAAAGATTATTGATTACATTACCGTCTTCATCCGTGCGCAGGGAAAAGAACGGCTCCCGCAAGCGCAAATTCTTGGTGCTGCTTTCCCGCCCGCGGGCCATTCCGTGAGTGGCAATATTACCGCCGCCGTCTCCCTTGATATAGCGAATAGGGTCATATTTCAGGCGCGAATAATTATTACTAACCCCGTACCGCCCGGAAATCTGGCGGTGACAGGTCTGGCAATAGCTGGTAAAATTAGGCAGTTCGGTGGAATCCGGCCCCAGCACCTCATCCCCTTGCACATTAAGGTCAGGATCGTCCAGATATGGACGGCCATAGACCAAGGGGCGCGGGGGAGTGTCATGAGGCCAGGGGGGATTGTCCAGGGTAGGCCAACCATCAATCAGCTTTTGCGTCCATGAATTCTCCGGGTCGGTAGGCAGGGTCAGGGGGTAGCCTCCATCCGGGGTCCTCCCGGTTACCACCGCCGGGTTGTGACAAGTGACACATTGGATTTTACGTTCCCATATCGGGTCTGATTTGGTAGGGTCATCGGGGTGCAGGGGGTCGTAAAACTTGGATTTGTCACTGTCCCGCACCGGATGGCGACTGGTCAGTTGAAAGACCTGCCTGAGTCCTTTTTGGTCACCGGAAAAATTGGGATTAATCACTAACTTACCATTGTGGCAGACATAACATAAATCCTCCAGACCGCCCTTACCCAAGAGGCCTGCACCGCCGGTTTCCTCCATCAGCGCCAGCTGGTCTTGCAACCAGCTATGAAACTTCCAAATCGGATTTTCCTTGGCCTCCGTGGTTTCCCCCTCTTTCTGGATCCCTTCCACCCTCCTTGGAGCCGCCATTTTCATAAAATCATTATAGGCCTTGAGCATACCCTCTGTAGTCAATTCAGTCAAGTCAGGTTTTTTCTCAGGGGCAATCGGCATATCAAACTCTGCCTCTGCAGCTTCCTCCTCTTCCGCAAATTCGGCCTCCACATCCCCTATGCTTGGGCCCCTTACATCCTGAGGCAGCGCTTCACCCATGCCGGGAACCATCTCTGGAGCGGAAAGCCCCACACTCTGCTTTATTACTTTCTCAGGCTCAGGGGGAACAACAACATCTTCCCGTACAGGGGAAGGAGCAGCCTCTTCCTGGGCTCGGGCAAAGGGAATAGATAGCCCAAGACTAAAGGCTAGTGCCAATATAAGACTCAGTCGGAACAACAACGGTTTCTTCAACACAACGCTCCTAATTTAATTACCAGGCTCCGCCAGGTCTCGCAAACATAACTGGAGCCGCTCTTGACCCTGCCATAGATTAAGCTGCGGGCGAAAAACCACATCCAGCGGTTTAGTCCCCCGTTGCTTCAAGTGAGGGGACAAGCCTCCCA
>QIFF01000118.1 GCA_003230635.1 bacterium
ACCACCTCTACCGACAAATCCAAGCCCCGCTTTTGCAAAAGCTCAAACACCAGGCCTGCCATACCATAAATCCCGGCGTCGCCGCTGCTGACTACCGCCACCACCTTCCCGGACAGGGCGGCCTCAATGGCGGCATCGGCCCGCTGGACTTCCTTTCGCATTCCTGAGCCAATAACCTGCTTCTCCCCCAGCAAGTCGGCAATCAACTCCAGATAGCCTTGATAGCCTACCACCACCTCTGCCTGCTGAATGGCTTGCAGGGCCTGAGGGGTAAGCTGCTGAGGGCTTCCGGAACCGATGCCTACCAGGGAAAGCCTTCCTCGGCAATGGCGATGGTTACCTGCTCTGTTTTTATTTTGGGCAAGATGATTTGCGTTCTCTTGCCCCCCAAGAGGGCACACGGCTCGGCCACACCTCCTATTCCCAGTTTCTCTTCCACCAGGGGCGAGGGCTGATAATCAAGGGGAAGTTCTTTTAACCACTGTTTGGGGATGAAGTTTATCGCTACCCCTAACTCCCGGGCCGCTTCCAGCAAGCCGGCCTCATCGTTTTTGAGGTCTATACTGGCTAAGACCCTTACCTCGTCCAGGCTGCGCCCAATCAAGGCCAGCCCTTGCTTTAGTGCGCTTATAATCTGCCCGGCACTCACCCCCCGGCGGCAGCCCACCCCTACAACCAGCCTCTTGCCGGCCTCAGTGGCGGTGGTAATTACCGCCTCACCCCCCAGGGCGGCAGCCAGCTTCTGGGCCAACTGATTGGCCCCGCCTTCATGCCCGCTGAGGGTGCTGATAAAATAACGCCCCCCCTCATCTACCGTCACCACCGCCGGGTCAGTATGCTTATCTTCAAGCAAGGGGGTAATCACCCGTA
Source organism: bacterium (assembly GCA_003230635.1). The sequence continues at coordinate 871 of QIFF01000118.1, forward strand.
CCACCACCCCCAGGGGGAGGACAAACACCCAGGCGGCGAAATCCCTCCAGTGCCGGGGCAGCCACCGGGAAAGGGGCTCAGGGGATGGGGGGAATAAAGTGGCATGTTCTGCCCCCAAAAACCTGCCAATCCTGCCAGCCAATCTCTGGCTGCGGGGATTGAGGGCCAGAATGGCTGTTTTCATGACTCTTCTTCCCGGTATTCGTGGCTGAACTCCGGGTCATAGAGCAGGGAATGGTTCTTCCCAGGAACAAGCGCCGGCCCCACTATAATCAGAGCGGTTTTGCGGATACCGGCCTGGGTCACCCGCCAGATCAATTCCCCTATGGTGGTGAGAATTTTTTGCTCGTCCGGCCAGGAGGCCCTTACCACCACCGCCGCCGGGGTCTGAGGGCTGTATCCCCCTTCCAGTAATTGAGAAACCAGCCGCTCAATTTGATGCACACTCAAAAAGATTACCATGGTAGCCTGATGCTTGGCCAGTTTTACAAATTCCTCCCTGGCAGGGACAGGGGTGCGTCCCCTCAGACGGGTTAAAATCACGGTCTGGCTGATGCCAGGCACAGTCAATTCTTTTTGCAGAGCGGCGGCGGCGGCGCAAAAGGAGGAAACCCCGGGAATCACCTCATACTCAATCCCTCTCTTTGCCAGCCAGGTCATCTGCTCCCCAATCGCTCCGTAAAGAGAGGGGTCGCCGCTGTGGATGCGTGCTACATCATGATTCTCCAGGAAGGCCTGGTGGTAAAGGGCAAAAACCTGTTCCAGATGTAACCTGGAGCTGTCATGGATCTGGGCCTCTGCCTGGCAGCCTTCCAGAATCCGGGGATTAACCAGGGAGCCGGCATAAATAATTACCGGGGCCTGGCGAATAATGCGCTGCGCTTTCACCGTCAGCAATTCCGGGTCTCCCGGCCCCGCCCCAATCAAATAGACCTTCACCTTTCAGCCCTCCTCACTGCCGCATATTGTCAAAACTAACCACAGAGGACACAGAGAAACAATAAGTCAAAAGGGATTTCAACCCCTCTGTGTCCTCTAACCTATTAAATCTTTTGCCCTCTTTTAACCTCCCCCAGATTTCTCTGGGATATGCCTACATTAAAATTAATCAGCAAACCAACTCTCTTATCCATTGCTCTTAAAAAGTAGGTTTTAAGCTTCTGGCTTCTCCAGGTTAAAATCTTTTGGCCTGAAGTCCAAGGCCTGTTAACAAATGAAAGTCTTTTGGAGAACACAGAGAATTCCTCTGTGCTCTCTGTGGTTTCATCCTTCTTCCCTCCTGGCTGCCGGGTTTTTGACAATAATCAGCGACAAGTAGCCCTTGTCCCCCTCCTTGAACCGGCCCAAATCAGTGGATACCAACTGCTGGGCGCAACCGGCGTGGCTGACCAGCAGGGCCTTGTCCAGTAGTTGCAATTTCTCCAACAGGGCAATTACCCGGGGCAACTGTGAGCCAATTTTCATTAGAACAGTGGTTTCAAAACTGCTCAGAATACCTTCCAAGCGCTCCCAGTTTTGCAAGACCGGCACCACCGCCAGGCATTCTCCCCCCTCCACCAGGGGTAGATTACCACAGGCGGCGGCGGTAGAAAAGGAAGTAATTCCCGGAACGGTCTCTAACTCAAGGGATGGATATTTTTCTCTGAGTATATATAACAGATAGATATAAGTGCTGTAAAACAAGGGGTCGCCCAAAGTAACAAAGGCCGCCTCTCCCCTTTTCTCTATTTCCTGGGCAATCTGATCAGCGGCTTGTTCCCAGAAGAGGTTTAGCACCTCTCTATCCCGGCTCATGGGGAAAAGCAAGTGCTTAATTTCTGTGGCCGGGGGAATAAATTGCCCAATAACCGCCTCAGCCCGGCTTTCCCGATTCCGCTGCGACTTAGGCACAAAGACTATCGGCACCCGTTCCAGGATGGCTCTTGCCTTTAGGGTTAAAAGCTGAGGGTCTCCCGGGCCAATCCCGATTCCGTATAACTTACCCGGCATTTGTTACCTCTTCAATAATCAACAAAAAATTGCCGCTAGCTTCCAGCTCGGCCAGGTGCGATAAGTCGGTTTTGATAATCTTTTCCTCGGGGTAGGAAAGGTCTTGGCAGAGATAAACCGTGTGCGGGCCGACTCCCTTCCCCTGCAAATAGGCGGCAATCCGGACCGGGGTATGGCTGGCATCGCAAAATATTGCCGCCAGCGGGGCAGAACCTATTTCTTGTTCTAAGCCCTCCAGTTTGCGCCCGTGTAGGGAAAGAATGCGGGCCGACTCCCAGTTTTTCTTCAGGCGGGCAAAGGCCAACTGGGCCGAGCTGATGCCGGGAATAACCTCCAGCGCCTCCTCTCCCAAAGCCTCCCGCAGCCGGGGCAGCAGGCTATAGATTCCCGCATCCCCGGAAACCAGCACCGCCACCCGCTTGTTTTGCCGCTCGTTTTTTATATAATCAATTGTCTTCTCCAGGGGACAACTCAAAACCACCATTTCCTTGTTCAAATGGTGCAATGCTCGCAGCCAGCGCCGCCCCCCGACCAGCACCTCGGCCGCCTCAATCGCCCGCAGCGCGCAAGGGGTCAGATACTCCTCGCTGCCCGGCCCCATGCCGATTACCCAAACCGGATTGTTCATCAGGCTAACCTATTCATAAACTTGG
>QIFF01000269.1 GCA_003230635.1 bacterium
GACTTTGACGGGGATCAGATGGCGGTTCATGTGCCGCTTTCCCTGGAAGCGCAAACAGAAGCCCGGATTTTGATGATGTCGTCCAACAACATTCTTTCTCCGGCCAGCGGCGCTCCCTTAACCATCCCTTCTCAGGATATTGTTTTGGGCTGCCATTATTTAACCAAACCCAAGGCCGGTCAGAAGGGTGAGGGTATGGTTTTCAGCGACCCGACGGAGGTTTCGCTGGCCCACGAGAACGGGGCAGTACATTTACAGAGCAGAATCCGGGTACGGTTTGAAAAAGATTTTCTTGAAACCACAGTGGGACGGGTGATTTTTAACGAGCATCTCCCCCGGGAGCTGCGTTTTATTAACAAAGAAATGGACAAAAAGGAACTCAGCCAACTGGTAGCCACCTGCTTTCGCCAACTGGGAAAGAAAGTCACCCTCAAGCTGCTGGATGGATTAAAGACATTGGGGTTTGAATATGCCACCTGGGCCGGTATTACCATTGCTATTGACGATATGCACATCCCTGCGCGTAAGGATGAGATTATAAATAAAGCGGAAGAGGCAGTAGTCCGGGTGGAACAGGAATACCAGGAAGGAATTATCACTAACGGGGAGCGCTACAATAAGGTAGTGGACATCTGGTCTCACGTAACCGAAGAGGTAGCCGATGAGATGTTTCTGGAGTTGAGCAATGCTGATGCCACCTTGACCCATAAGGGTCCGGAGGCCGCCGGAACTGAAGAGTTCAATTCCATCTTCCTGATGGCCGATTCCGGGGCTCGCGGCAGTAAGCAGCAGATTCGCCAGTTGGCCGGCATGCGGGGCTTGATGGCCAAGCCCTCCGGGGAAATTATTGAAACCCCGATTACCGCCAATTTCCGCGAGGGACTGACTGTGTTGCAGTATTTTATCTCCACCCACGGGGCGCGCAAGGGCCTGGCGGATACGGCCTTAAAAACGGCCGACTCGGGATACCTTACCCGCCGCCTGGTGGATGTGGCCCAGGACGTGATTATAACCGGCGCAGATTGCGGCACAGTGAACGGAATTTACGTTACTTCCATTGTAGAGGGCGGAGAGGTAATTGCCCCCTTGAGAGAACGTATCCTGGGACGGGTAACCCTGGAGGACATTAAAGACCCCATAACCGGAGATCTGCTGGCTAAGGCCAACGCGGAAATTGATGAAGAGCTGGCGGATTTGCTTGAAAACGCCGGGGTTAAAGGGGTTATGATTCGCTCGGTGCTGACCTGTAGCTCCCCGCGCGGGGTTTGCGCCAGTTGCTATGGGCGCAATCTGGCCAGGGGAAAGATGGTTGAATTGGGTGAAGCGGTGGGGGTTTTAGCCGCTCAATCCATCGGTGAGCCGGGAACCCAGCTTACCATGCGTACCTTCCACATTGGAGGAACAGCCAGCCGGGTGGTGGAGCAAACCACGCTGCGGGCCAAGAATGCGGGACAGGTTTGTTACCATGACCTGAAAACCGTAACCGACAAAGAAGGCTATCTGGTAGTAATCAGCCGCAATTCCATGATCGGGATTGTGGATGAGGAGGGTCGCGAAAAGGAGCGCTATGCAGCGGTTTATGGAGCCAAGCTGCGGGTTAAGGCAGGTCAAAAAGTGGAGCCGAAAACCGTGCTTTTGAATTGGGACCCCTATACCGCGGCTATTCTTACTCAGCTTGGCGGCAAGGTGGTTTTCCGCGATATCAATGAAGGGGTAACCATGAAGGAAGAGCTGGATGAGGTTACCGGTATGTCGCAGAATGTCATTGTGGAATCCCAGGATGAGAAGCTGCAGCCCCGGGTGGAGATTAGGGACGAGAAAAACAAGAAGGTGGCTTCATATCTGCTGCCGGCGGGAGCACACATGCTGGTTAAAGATGGGGATATGGTCTGGGGCGGGGATATCATAGCCAAGATGCCGCGAGGGACGACTAAAACCAAGGACATCACCGGCGGCCTGCCCAGGGTGGCGGAGTTGTTTGAAGCCCGCAAGCCCAAAGAACACGCTATTATTTCCGAAATCGACGGTGAGGTGAAGTTTGGCGGTATAGCCAAGGGAATGCGTAAGATTATTGTGCGCAACGAAGAGGGGGTGGAAAAGGAATACCTGATTCCTAAGGGGAAACATGTCAATGTGCACGAGGGTGACTGGGTCAAGGCCGGGGAGCCCCTGATGGACGGTTCTCCCAATCCTCACGATATCCTGGCGGTTCTGGGAGTCAAGGAATTGCAAAAGTACGTTTGCAAGGGGTCAATATCAACGACAAACATATCGAAGTAATTGTGCGCCAGATGTTGCGGCGGGTTAAGGTAGAAGTCCCGGGAGACACCAACTTCTTGATCGAGGAACAGGTAGATAAGTTCAAGTTTCAGGACGAAAATGACCGCGTGAGAGCTGAGGGCGGCGAACCGGCAGTGGGACGCCCGCTGCTTTTGGGGATTACCAAGGCCTCCCTGAGCACGGACAGCTTTATTTCCGCCGCCTCATTTCAGGAAACCACCCGCGTTCTGACTGAAGCCAGTATCTGCGGCAAGGTTGATCATCTGCGCGGCTTGAAAGAGAATGTAATCGTCGGCAGGCTTATTTCTGCCGGAACCGGTTTGAAAGTCTATAATGATGTGGTTCCCGAAGTCCTGGTGGAACAGGAAAAGATTAAACCTCCCGCAGTTTCCAAGGCGGCAAATCCCGTAAAGGACGAAGAAGTTCCAGTACAGGTGGAATGATGTCCGGTAGAGATTGAATTTGCTTGAAAAAGTGCTTGACAAGTCAGTTGCTACTTGCTATAGTAGCCAGGTTTTTACGATAAGAGCTTAAGTCTGGGAAGTTAGCTTCAAGACCGTTATTCGTGGACGGATGGCTAGTCTTAGCGCGAATAGCGGTTTTTTTTAATCTGGAGTTTGCACATTAAAGGGTTACTGAGTTATGCCTACTATTAATCAGTTGGTAAGAAAGGGCCGTCAGCGGGCGAAGCAGAAGTCTAAGACCCCGGCCTTGAAGGCCTGCCCCCAAAGACGGGGGGTCTGCGTACGGGTTTATACTACCACCCCCAAGAAGCCTAACTCGGCCCTGCGCAAGGTGGCCCGGGTGCGCCTTACCAGTGGGGTTGAGGTAACATCTTATATTCCAGGAGTGGGGCATAACTTGCAAGAGCACTCAATTGTTTTAATTCGCGGGGGCCGGGTTAAGGATTTGCCCGGAGTCAGATACCATGTTGTGCGTGGTTCGCTGGATACCCTGGGGGTTGATAACCGCCGCCAGGGGCGTTCCAAGTATGGAACCAAACGCCCCAAGAAGTGATGAGGTAGGAAATGCCGAGACGTCGTGAGGTTCCAAAAAGAGAAGTTTTGTCTGACCCCAAGTTTAACAACAAACTGGTGACTAAATTTATTTCCTGTTTGATGTATTCAGGGAAAAAGAGCCTGGCTGAAGGCATTTTCTATAAAGCGATGGATATTATTCAGGATAAAACCAAAAACGATCCGCTGGTGGTTTTCAAGCAGGCGGTCAGCAATGTAAGGCCGACGCTGGAAGTGAAATCGCGGCGGGTGGGTGGTTCCACTTACCAAATTCCCATTGACGTGCGCCAAGGCCGGCGCACCGCCTTAGCCATTCGCTGGATTATCAACTTTGCCCGCCAGCGCAAGGGGCAACCCTTTCATCAGGCTCTGGCGCTAGAGTTCATGGATGCCGCCAACAATAAGGGCGTAGCGGTAAAGAAGAAGGAAGATACCCACCGTATGGCCGAGGCCAATAAGGCCTTTGCCCATTACCGGTGGTAAAAAACTTGCCATAGGTTTGAGGATTTGAGCATTGCCAAGATCAGTTTCTTTGGAAAAAACCAGGAATATCGGCATTATGGCCCATATTGACGCCGGGAAGACTACCACCACCGAGCGGATTTTGTATTATACCGGGATTACCTATAAAATAGGTGAGGTGCACGACGGCACGGCGGAAATGGACTGGATGGTGCAGGAGCGGGAACGCGGGATTACCATCACTTCCGCCGCTACCACCTGTTTTTGGAACGACCACCGGGTTAATATTATTGATACCCCCGGCCACGTGGATTTTACCGTTGAAGTGGAGCGCTCTCTGCGTGTGCTGGATGGAGCGATTGCCATTTTTTGCGCGGTGGGTGGGGTAGAACCCCAGTCGGAGACGGTCTGGCGCCAGGCGGATAAGTACCGGGTGCCCCGCATTGTCTTTGTCAATAAAATGGATCGCACCGGAGCGGATTTTTACCAAGTCCTGGAAATGGTGCGGGAGCGCCTGGGGGTGGTAGCGATTCCCCTACAGCTTCCGCTGGGCAAGGAGGAAAATTTCCGGGGGGTAGTTGATCTGGTCAAGCTAAAAGCGGTTGTCTACGATGACGAAAAGCTGGGGGCGGTTTATCGTGAAGAAGAAATTCCTGAAGACATGTTGGAGCAGGCAGCCCAATACCGGGATAAGCTGCTGGAAGCGGTTGCCGAAACGGATGATAACCTGATGGAGAAATACCTGGGGGGAGAAAAGATTAGCCAGGAGGAATTAAAGGCTGGCATCCGTAAGTGTACTTTAGAGATGAGCTTTGCGCCGGTGCTTTGCGGGTCGGCTTTTAAAAACAAGGGAGTGCAGTTGTTGCTGGATGCGGTCTTAGACTACCTGCCCTCTCCCCTTGACGTACCTGCGGTGGAAGGGATTAATCCCCATAATGACCAGCAGGATACCCGTCGGGCCGATGATGATGAACCCTTTTCCGCCCTGGCCTTTAAAATTATGTCTGATCCCTATGTCGGTCAACTGGCGTTTTTCCGGGTTTATTCCGGCAGGTTGAACAGCGGGTCTTACGTTTATAACTCTACCAAGGGCCAGCGCGAACGTATTGGGCGCTTGTTAAAGATGCACGCCAACAAGCGGGAGGATATTAAAGAGGTCTATGCCGGGGATATTGCCGCCGCAGTGGGCTTGAAAAAGACCACTACCGGGGACACCCTTTGTGCGGAGAATAAACAGATTGTCCTGGAAGCCATGGATTTCCCCGATCCGGTGATCTCGGTGGCGATTGAACCCAAAAATAAGGCCGCCCAGGAAAAACTCTCCACTGTTTTGAATTGGTTAAGTTCGGAAGACCCCACCTTCAGGGTAGCGGTTGATGAAGATACCGGCCAGACTATTATCTCCGGGATGGGCGAGTTGCACCTGGAGATTCTGGTTGACCGCATGCTGCGCGAGTTCAAGGTTGAAGCCAATGTAGGCAAACCCCAGGTAGCTTATAAGGAAACCATTAAGCAGGCGGCCAAGGCCGAAGGGCGTTTTGTGCGCCAGAGCGGGGGCCGCGGTCAGTACGGACATGTCTGGATAGAACTGGAACCCGCCGAGCCTGGAGAAGGCTTTATCTTTATCAATAAAATAGTGGGGGGGACAATCCCCCGGGAGTATATCCCTGCGGTAAAAAAGGGAATCAATGAAGCTATGGAAAACGGCGTGCTGGCCGGCTACCCCATGACTGACGCCAAGGTAACCTTATATGATGGTTCTTACCATGATGTGGACTCTTCGGAAATGGCCTTCAAGATCGCCGGCTCTATGGCCTTCAAGGCGGCTGTTCTAAAAGCCAAGCCGGCTTTGCTGGAGCCCAGCATGAAGGTGGAGGTTCTGGTACCGGAAGAGTATATGGGTGATGTAATCGGTGACCTCAGTTCCCGCCGCGGCAAAATAGAAAAGATGGAAAAAAGGGGCGGGCTACAGGTTATTAGTGCCCGGGTACCCCTGGCGGAAATGTTTGGTTATGCTACGGATGTACGCTCCCTGAGCCAGGGACGAGCAAACTATACCATGCAGTTTGCCAATTATGAAGAAGTTCCTATTACCATTGCCGAAGGAATAATAGCAAAGGTACAAGGCGAATAAAA
>QIFF01000211.1 GCA_003230635.1 bacterium
CAAGGAAGGGTAATTTCATGCAAACCCTCAAATTAATCCTCGGCCTGCTAGTAACTATCTTTGTTGTCAGCCTGATGTTGACAAACCCCTGGATGGTGCAGCAAAAATTCGCTGTTACTTACCTGGGTTACCGCTCCCCGGAAATTCATCTGATACTGATCCTGCTGGCCGCCCTGACAATAGGGGCGGTAATTTCCATCCTTTCTATGCTGGGCGGGCAGTTGCGCCTGAAAAGCACCATCCGGGAGCAAAAGAGAAAAATCCGCCAGGTGGAAGAGGAGCTAAATTCCCTGCGTAACCTGCCCTTGAGAGAAAGCAGCAATCAGCTAACCCCTGAGCGAGAAGCAGAAAACGGCTTAGCAGAATATTAAGGGTACCCTTAAGCACCCCTAAGAATATGGAATCATATACTCATCTGATTTTGGTCAGTCTCCCCATTGTCACCCTGGTGGGGGGCTTTGCCCTGGGCTGGTTATGGAATCGCCGCACCCAACCGGTCAGTGACCTCACCCTTGCCCAGGGAAACCGCGCCTACATCAAGGGCTTGAACTATATTATCGCCAACATGCCGGATAAGGCCATTGCCGAGTTTACCAAGGCGGTACAGCTAAACTCCGACACCGCAGAAATTTACCTGAGCCTGGGCAACCTCTTCCGCGAAAAGGGAGAAGTGGAGCGAGCGATTCGCATTCACCAGAGCATTCTCCTGCGTCCCACACTGGCTCAGAAAACCCACCTCCAGGCCCTGATTGATCTGGGCTTGGACTACCATAAGGCTGGCTTTGTTGACCGGGCGATTGACACCTATCACCGGGTAATCACCCAGGACCCCAACAACCTGGCCGCCCACAAGCAACTGGAAAAACTGCACGAGGAAGAAAACAACTGGGAGCGCGCCTACAGCATTCAACGCAAGATCATGCGCCTGGAGGACTCCAAAGACCAACGCATCCTGGCCCACCTGCAAGTGCAGTTGGGGCAGCAATTCTATGACCAGGGAGAGAGACGCCAGGCAATCAAAAGACTCAAGACCGCCATCATGCTAAATAAAAACAGCACCCCGGCCTACCTGCTGCTGGGCAATATTTACTTTGAGGAGGGGAAACTGGACAAGGCGATTGACAGTTGGGAGCAAATCATCCAAAAGGGACTGCGTTTTGCCTTTCTGGCCTACCGCCGCCTGGAAAATGCCTACCTGCAACAGGGGCAATACGACAAAATCGGCAATATCTACCGCCGCAAGTTAAAGAACAATCCAAGCGACGTGCGCACCCACTTAGCGCTGGCCAAATACTACCAAAAACTGGGGCGCAGCGAACAGGCAATCCGGGAAGGGCAAGAGGCCCTCAAGTACAATCCCCAGGTGCCTGAGGTGCGCCAGTTTCTGCTCCATGCCCTGCTGGAAAACAAGGGCCAGGAGATTATCAACGAATACTCGGGCCTGTTCCAGGAAATTAAGATAGAAGATATTACCCTCCACTGCAGCCACTGTGGCTATGAAGACCTGGATTCCCCCTGGAAATGTGCGCGCTGCCGCGAATGGGATACCTTTGTCGATCCCCTCTCCGGGGAACAACCCACAAGCAGTTAACGGGAACCATCCAGCCGCCTTACTGAAAATGCCAACCACCACCCCCATGATGCGTCAATACCAGGCGATTAAGCGCCAGCACCCGGAGGGCTTTTTATTCTTCCGCCTGGGCGATTTCTACGAGTTGTTCGGAGAAGACGCCGAACGGGTCTCCCGCCTTTTAGGTCTCACCCTTACCTCACGCAACAAAAACAAAGAAAACGCCATCCCCCTCTGCGGGGTGCCTCACCATGCCGTCTCGGGCTATATCGCCCGCCTCATCAAACAGGGGCACAAGGTGGTGATCTGTGACCAGGTGGAAGACCCCAGAACCGCTAAGGGGCTTGTAAAGCGGGAGGTGGTGCGGGTGGTTACCCCCGGCACGGTCTGGGAAAGCGAGTTGCTGGAGGAAAAAAGCAACAACTTCCTGGTGAGTCTGCAACTGCAAGGCGACCAGGTGGGACTGGCGGCGCTGGACTTGTCCACCGGCGAGTTCCGGGTCACCCAATTCACTGACAGCGGCAAGGGCAGGCTGGCCCTGGGAGACGAGCTGGCCCGCTTGCAGGCGGGAGAAATCCTTTTACCCGCCGCCCGGCGCCAGTGGGCGGAAAGCAGTTTCAACGGGCAAAACCTGGTTTTCCTGGATGACTGGATTTATGAGCAGGAACAGGCCTATCAATCGCTGCTGGATTGCTTTAAGACCAGCTCGCTCAAGGGCTTTGGCTGCGAGGAACTTCCCCTGGCCGTCCAGGCGGCCGGGGCGGCCCTGCACTACGTACAGGAAACCCAGAAAAGCAGCCTCGCCCATATCAACGGGCTGCGCACTTACCACCTGGAAGAGCTTATGATTGTTGACGCCGCCACCCAGCGCAACCTGGAATTACTGGGCAACATCCAGGACGGCCGCCGTCAAGGCTCACTGCTGGGGCTGATGGATGAAACCGTAACCGCCATGGGAGGCCGGTGCCTGAAAGACTGGCTGCTGCACCCCCTGCTTGACCTGGCTTGCCTGCAAAAGCGCCAGTCGGCGGTAGAGGAGTTTTTGAGCGCCAGCCTGCGCCAGAATACCCGCCGGCATTTGCAGCACATCTATGACCTGGAACGGCTTACCGGAAGGGTGGCTATGAATAAGGCCAGTCCCCGCGACTTAGTAGCCCTAAAAACCTCCCTGGAACAAGTTCCTCTTCTCAAGCAAGCGCTGGCCGACTGCCAAAGTCCCCTCATTCAGGAGTTGGTTACTGAGTGTCTGCCCCTGCCGGAGTTGCGGGAACTGATAGAAAGAGCAATTATTGATGAGCCACCGCTGGCCCTGAAAGACGGCGGGGTGATCCGTCCCGGCTACAACGCCCAACTGGATGAGCTGCGCAGCTTTAGCTCCCAGGGCAAGGACTGGATCGCCCGCCTGGAGGCAACCGAGCGCCGGCGCAGCGGGATTAACTCGCTCAAGGTACGCTACAACAGGGTATTCGGCTATTACCTGGAAGTAACCAAGGCCAATCTGGCCCTGGTGCCGCAGGATTATATCCGCAAGCAAACCCTGAGCAACGCCGAGCGCTTTATCACCCCGGCCCTCAAGGAGTATGAGGAAAAGGTACTGGGGGCGGAAGAAAAAATCTGCGCCCTGGAGGAAGAACTCTTCCAGGAATTGCGCCGCCGGGTAGCCGCTTACATCCCCCAGCTCAAGGGCACGGCCCGAGCACTGGCCCGCCTGGACACCCTCTCCGCCCTGGCGGAACTGGCCGCCAAAAATCACTACTTTAAGCCGGAACTGCATAGCGGCACAGAGTTGCAAATCAGCGCCGGGCGCCACCCGGTGATTGAACAGAACTTAATAAACAAGCGTTTTGTGCCCAACGACATCCTGCTGGACAGCGGGGAAAACCGGCTGCTGATTATTACCGGCCCCAACATGGCCGGCAAATCC
>QIFF01000312.1 GCA_003230635.1 bacterium
CTGGATGCGGTTAGCGGCCAGAACTCCCTCCAGCAGGCGCACGCCTTCCACCAAGCCCTGGGAGTGAGCGGCTTGGTGTTAACCAAACTGGACAGCAGCGCCAAGGGCGGAGCGATTGTGGGCATTGTGAATGAACTGAACATCCCGCTTAAATTGATCGGCTTCGGGGAGGGCCTGGAAGACCTGCGGGAGTTTGAACCCCGCGAGTTTGTAAGCGCCCTGCTGGATGTGTGAGGGAAAACATGAAGACCCATTCTAAAATTGCCAGCCATTTTTCGCCAAAGGAAAGTGTAGTCCTCTACCCGGGAAGTTGTTTGGAACTGCTTGAGGAAATCCCCGACAGCACTATCCAGTTGGTAGTAACCTCGCCCCCCTACAACTTAGGCAAGGTTTATGAAAAAAGGCTGCAACTCAATGCATACCTTGAACAGCAAACTTCGATTATTAGGGAGTGTTTTCGGGTTTTAACGGATACTGGCAGCATTTGCTGGCAAGTGGGGAATTATGTTGACAACGGTGAAGTTGTACCTCTAGACATTCTACTCTATCCAATTTTTAAGCACCTGGGAATGACTTTAAGAAACCGCATTATCTGGCGTTTTGAGCACGGGCTGCATTGCTCCCGCAGGCTTTCCGGCAGATATGAAACTATTCTCTGGTTTAGCAAATCAGATGCCTATACGTTCAATCTAGACCCGATTCGTATTCCACAAAAATATCCGGCCAAAAAGTATTTCAAGGGTCCCAAAGCAGGACAATATTCCTGTAACCCACTAGGTAAAAATCCAGGAGATGTCTGGGATATTCCCAATGTCAAAAGTAATCATGTAGAAAAGACTACTCATCCCTGTCAATTCCCGGTGGAATTGGTAGAACGCCTTGTGCTTGCCTTTAGCAACGAGGGTGACTGGGTTTTAGACCCCTTCCTGGGAGTGGCTACCTCTATTGTTGCCGCCCTTCGCCATAAGCGAAAGGGGGCTGGCGCTGAAATTTTAAACGACTATGTTAAGATAGGGAAAAACAGGATTTTTCTGGCGCTGCAAGGCAAACTAAAAACTCGGCCTATGGCTCGGCCTATATATGACCCTTTTCTGCCCAACGGCGGACAGAAAAAAGAAGTACCGTTTACGGGGAAGGTCTTACCACAATTACTCCTCTTTGATGAGAAAACAGCGTGTACCGAGAGGACTCTGGGATAAAAGATGAAAAAAGTCTATGAATATTCTCACCTTGGGGGAAGCGAAATCCTCAAAGTTCACTACCCGGAAATTGAGCAAGAAATTGATGCAGTAATAAGTGGGATAAAAAGCATAGAGAAAACAAAGGTCAGCAAAGAAAAAACCATGTCGGGGCGACTTCTTTACTCCCCAAAGGAGTTGAATAAGCAATTTAAGCAGCGGTTTTTAACCCTCGGTTATACAGACCTCAGAGATACTTACACCATAAGCATTCCCCATTACCCAACAGAAATAAGAGGGGCGTTTAAACAGATTGACTTTGTCAAATCTCGCGTTCTAGTTGAAGTCCAGTTCGGGAAGTACGCTTTCATGTTTTATGATATGGCCAAGTTTCAATACTTTTTCAACGAAAACAAAGCGGATGTGGGGGTGGAAATAGTTCCTTGTCACTCTATGCATAAACAAATGTCCACCGGTGTTTCTTATGGGGAACAACTAGTGTACGATATAGAAAGACTAAAGAGGCATTTTCCGGCTGTACCGGTAAAGGTGATTTTGATAGACGTTTAAGTTCGTTACATCTACCCCTCTCTGGAGCAAAAAGTGACCGAACAACAGAAAACGACATCTGACGAAAAATTTATGCGGCGCACCCTGATGCTGGCGACCAAGGGGCGGGGACGCACCAGCCCCAATCCGATGGTAGGGGCGGTGGTGGTCAAGAAGCGCAGGATTATTGGGCAGGGCTATCACAAAAGGGCGGGTGAGCCGCATGCGGAAATCATCGCCCTACAGGAGGCCGGCCGGGAAGCTACGGATGCCACCCTCTATGTCAACCTGGAGCCATGCTGCCACCAAGGGCTGACCCCGCCCTGTCTGAAGGAGATTATCAAGGCCGGCCTGCGGCGGGTGGTAATCGCCATGCCCGACCCCAATCCAAGGGTCAACGGGCGCAGCATAGCCGCCTTGCAAAAGGCCGGGATTACCACCGAGCTGGGGGTGCTGGAGGAAGAGGCGCAGCAATTAAACGAGGTCTTTGTCAAGTACATCACTACCGCCCTGCCCTTTGTGGTTTTAAAACTCGCCCTCAGCATGGATGGCAAGATCGCCACTAAAACCGGGGATTCCAAGTGGATAACCAGCGAGCTTTCCCGCAATTACGTGCACAAGCTGCGCGACCAGGTGGATGCGGTTTGCGTGGGCATCGGCACCATCCTGCGCGATAACTCCCGCTTGACCACCCGCCGCAAGGGGCGCAAGGGGCGGGACCCGGTGCGGGTGATTGTGGACAGCCTGCTCAAGGTCCCCCTGCGGGCCAACATCTTCACCGAAAAGTCCAGCGCAAACAATATTATCGTCACCACCCCCAACGCCTTTTTCAAGCGCAAAAAGGAGATTGAGCGAACCGGCAGCGTAGTTCTGGAGGTGGGCACCTGCGGGCGGAATAAGGTGGACCTCTTTCAAATGGTGCAGGAGCTGGGCCAGCGGGGCATTACCTCGCTGATGATTGAGGGGGGGGCGGAAATCGCCGCTTCGGCCCTGCAAGAGGGAATTGTTGACAAGCTGCTCTTCTTTTCTCTCGCCCAAGATTGTAGGGGGGAAGAGCGCACCCGGCCCGGTGGGCGGGGACGGGATTGCCCATGTTGCCGACGCCATTAAGCTGCACCGCCTTAAGACCCAGCACTTTGGTGAAGATATCATGCTCGAAGCCTATATTAAAGATACCCTGATCTGCGCCCGCGGCTTGCAAAGCCACAGGAGGAGCTAACCCTTCCGATGTTTACCGGGATCATTAAAGAAGTGGGGCAGGTCAAACAAATCGTGCGCCTCAGCAGCCACTCGGCCCGTTTGAACATTCAGGGCTCGCTGGCCGCCGGGCTTGCACCCGGCGCCAGTGTCAGTATCAACGGCGCCTGTCATACCGTGCTGCGCAGCGAAAATAACCACTTCCTGGTGGAATCCTCCCCGGAAACCCTGACCAAGACCAATCTGGGAAGCCTGCGGGTGGGGGACAAGGTCAACCTGGAGCCGGCCCTAACGCTGGGGCAGGGCTTGGACGGCCACCTGGTGCAGGGGCACGTGGATGGGACGGGAAGGATTAAAGAGCGCAGAGCGCTGGAGGCCGCCGCCCTGCTCACCATCAGCGCCCCTCGCGATATCCTCAGGCAGCTGGTGCCCAAGGGGTCGGTGGCGGTGGAGGGCGTCAGCCTGACGGTGGTGGGCTGCTATGCGGACAGCTTCACCACCTGCCTCATCCCCTACAGCGCCGAGCATACTACCCTGGGGAGCAAGCGAGTTGGCGCCCTGGTTAACCTGGAAGTCGATATTATCAGCAAATATGTAGCTAAGCTGCTTGACCCGCAGTTGTAGGCGCAGGCTGAAGCTTGTGGCTGCCTGGCAGAAATTTGTTGCCAAACCAGGCCGGATTTGTTATAGTATTCCCATTCAGTAACGAGGTGTGAAGTAGGGATTTTGTTGTTTTTTATGACAATTCCTGTTGCCTCATGAGGTTGTGGATAACTATGGGGCCGGGCACTGGGGTTTAGTTTTATCTTATTGTTTGCATAGGCTTTTTTCGCTATTCACAGATGTGAATAACTTTCCTAAGTTATTCTCTTGAAAGCCACTTCTTGACCGACCCTCCTTGACCATGATGGATTAACTACTTTTCCCGGGAGTAATTACCTTATGCCCGATGTCTGGCAACAGGCGCTTACCTTAATAGCAGAAAGGATCAACCAAGAGAGTTTTGAGACTTGGTTTTCTCCTACCAGCTTGTTGCTGCATGACGAGCAACGGCTGGAGATCGCCGTGCCTAACCAGTTATTTTCCAACTGGTTAAAAGACCACTACGCTTCCTTGATTAAGGAAAGCTTGCACCAGTTGCTCCCCCGGGAAGAAGCGGAAGTGGAGTTTGTGGTAGTTCCCCAAAAGGAGAAGAAAGGCCCCTGGAGCACCAGTAGCAGGCGAGTCGGCAGGGTAAAACGCAGGGACGGTTACTCCTATGAACCCCCGCGGCTTAACCCTCGTTATACCTTCAGCAACTTCGTAATCGGCGCCAGTAACCAGTTTGCCCATGCGGCCAGCTTGGCCGTGGCCAATCATCCCTCCCGCACCTATAACCCCTTCTTCATTTATGGGGGGGTCGGCCTGGGCAAAACCCACCTCTTGCACGCCATCGGCCACCGCATTCTGGAGCATATCCCCACGGCCAAGCTGGTTTATGTCTGTGCTGAGGAGTTTATGAACGAGTTGGTTAATGCGATTCGTTTTAACCGCACCAGTAATTTTCGCGATAAGTACCGCTGCATGGACATCCTGCTCATTGACGATATTCAGTTTATCGCCGGCAAGGAGCGCACCCAGGAAGAGTTTTTTCACACCTTTAACGCCTTGCACGAGGCGCACAAACAGATTGTAATCACCAGTGACCGCCAGCCCAGGGATATCCCCACTATTGAGGAGCGCTTGCGCTCACGCTTTGAGTGGGGATTAATCGCTGATATTCAGCCGCCGGACCTGGAGACCAAGATTGCTATTATCAAGAAAAAGGTGGAAAAAGAAGGGCTTGACCTGCCGGATGCGGTTTGCCTGCTAATTGCCAGCAGCACTATTTCGAATATCAGGGAGCTGGAGGGTTCTTTGAACCGGATTGCCGCTTATTCCAGCATCCACGGGGAAGAAATCACCCTTTCTTTGACCCAGAAGGTGCTTAAGGATATTTTACAGGAAAGGGAAAAATCCATCACTATTGAACATATTCAAGAAGTAGTGGCCAGCTATTTTGGGGTTAAGGTCAGCGATTTAAAATCCAGGTCCCGCACCAGCTCCATTAGCCATCCCCGCCAGATTGCCATGTATCTGTGCCGTTCCATGACTAACCATTCATTTCCCAAGATTGGCCAGTCTTTCGGGGGGAAGGATCACACTACTGTCTTGCACGCTTACAAAAAAATGACTAAAAAATTCGAAAGCGACAGCCGCCTTAAAAACCAGATCAAGTATTTAACAGATACCTTGAATAGTGGATAGGCTGGGGATAAACCTGGGGATAACCTGTGGATAAAAACTATCACTCTTGCCTGTGGATATCTTTGGTGTATTTTTCCTTTTTTATCCACAGGCTTTCAGTTAAATTTTGCAGTCGGTTAGGTCTGTTTTTAACAAATTTACAGTCCTTTCTACTACTACTAGTTTAAAAGAATAAGTAAATAAGATAGTTTAACATAATTAGGAGCTGTGAAAAATGGTACAGAAAAAGGTTGAGCAGTACGATGCTGACAATATAAAGGTGTTGGAAGGATTGGAAGCGGTCCGCAAACGACCGGCTATGTATATCGGCAGTACGGGGGAGATAGGTCTTCATCACTTGGTTTTTGAGGTGGTAGACAACAGTGTTGATGAAGCTATGGTCGGTTTTTGCAACCGGATTGAAGTGACCATTCATGTGGATAACAGCATCACCGTCAAGGACAACGGGCGTGGGATACCGGTGGGAATTCATGAGGGTAAGGGAATTCCGGCGGCTGAGGTGGTTATGACCGTTTTGCATGCCGGGGGTAAGTTTGATAAGCAAAGCTATAAGGTTTCCGGCGGGCTGCACGGGGTTGGGGTTTCCGTGGTTAATGCCCTTTCCGAATGTCTGGAGTTGGAAATTAAGCGGGAGGGCGGGGTATATCAGCAAACTTACCAGCGAGGTGTGCCAACTAACAAATTGAAAAAAGTAGGAAAGAGTCAAAAAACAGGAACTACCGTTACGTTTTTGGCGGATAAGGAAATATTTGAGTCGACTGAGTACAGCTACGATATTCTGGCTAACCGATTGAGAGAGCTGTCTTTTTTGAATAAAGGTTTGTATATCAGCCTTAGGGATGAGCGCAGTGAGCGGGAGAGCGAGTTTTACTATAAAGGGGGAATAGTATCCTTTGTTAAGCACTTGAATGAAAAGAAGAAGGCTCTTTATCCCCGCCTTA
>QIFF01000207.1 GCA_003230635.1 bacterium
CAAGGATATCGGGGCGGGTGCTTAAAAGCTGGCCTAATTTAACAAAGGTAGGGCCCAGCTCCTCAAAAGCCAGTCTGATACGCTGGGCTGGGCTGAGGCGCTTTTTTTCTCTTTCCGCATCTTTTAAAAATTCCAAGCGCTTGAAAAATATCCCCAGGTGATGGAGGTGTAACTTCCCCACCAAATCACTAAACCCGTGGCGAAGAAAAACCCCCACAATTTCCGCCAGGCGTTTGGTACTCTCATTAAAGATGTAACGTGGCCGTCTATTTTTCATGGGGAAACTCCTTAGGCTACCTTAAATTTGGATATGTTAGAACCTTTGCTTAATTAGGACTAAAATAAACAAAAAGAATGTCCCAGACCAAGTGAACAATGATTGCCGCTGCCAGACCTGCCCTTAAATAAACCCAGCCCCATAACCAGGAAAGGGCGAAATCATAGCCCCCGGCAACCAAACCACCGCCGCACAGCCCGCGCAGGGCGCTGAGCAGTGAGCAGAGAACTAATCCTTTGCCCTCACCCTGCCAGGAACGCAGCAGCTCCAGGGCATAACTGCGGTAAAAAAGCTCCAGGGCCACTACTACCAGGACAATCCCCAGCACTGAGAGCAAGGGATTGATCTGCTTCCAGGGAGCGGTAAAGAATACCCAGTTATCCCCCTGGCTTCCCAAAGGGATTAAGCCCGCTCTTGCCCAATGATAGCCGCCCAGGGTTAAGGCATACAGGGCCAACATCAGCAGGCTGCCCAATATGGTATCCCCCCAGACCGTTCCCCCCCTTGACCAGGCCAGCGGGACAAGGCCGGGTTCCTTCTTGAGCATCCATACCGCTATTCCCCCCATAGCCACAAAATACAACATGTTGCTATAGGGACGGGGATTATCGGTATGATAAAGCAAACAGAAAAAAATCACTGCCAGCAGGTTAGTTCCCAGCAGCCAGTTGATTTGTTTACGCATAGGAAGTATAACATTCAATCTCAGTTTGCCTAATCCTTGTCTGTAGCTACTCGAAACGTTTTCAGGCTATGTTACTTAGGACAATCCACTTTAGCTAGATGTGAAAATAGTTCTCTCCAGAAATCTTTAATGTCCTGTACAAATTGGATAAAGTCGTCAACAGGAATGTTCAATTCTCCTCCTGCGATTGGAGTAGATAAACGAAGATTCCAGCAAAAATAGTCAGGTCTTAGTTTCCTCAACTTTTTTGCTGAATCACCTTCGCCATGTTTGAAGGCATTACAACTATGTTTAAGAACCTCAGTGTTATTGTATGAATTCATCGTTTTTAAGAGAATTTTCGTATGCAACCATTTTCTTACATCCCCAACCTGTGATGTGTTCAGATTTCCTTCCCGTTGACCGAAAAAAAGCAATTGTTGCTCAAAAAGATGATATAATGCAACACAAAATATACCAATCATAGTTTTCCGCATGTCCATCATTTCGTAAAGATAACTTGCCCCGCTGTCCATTGCATCCAAAACTATGTCTCCTGGATCTATATCATTTTCCGTTCCTGGCTCATTCATTACTTCTTCATATTGTTTATCAGAAATTCTTTTTGCTTCTTCAGTTAGTTTTTCTTCATCAAAAGGTGGTAATGTCTTGTTTAAAAAACATTCTTTAAGGACATCTAATTCCCGAAAGAAAACTTCTCTAACATGATATTCCCAAAAAGTAATGTTATAAGTCATGCTTGTCTCGTTGCCTCGGAAGTTTGTAACCACGAAACGTAGGTATCGGGGTCACGATTGGGTCTTGTCTCAAGCCGAAAGGTTTAAGGGCATTGCACCCCCTTATTGGTTTCGGCCTGAGGGGGTTCACACCTCAATTTCCACCCCGTTTTTTCTAATTTCATATATCATGGTGGAGCTGTTATTCTCCTGCCAATCCTTTTCGGAAATAGGGATGGGTTCCAGGCGGGCGTCTATGCGCCAGGCATAACGGAAGAGGAACTGTCCTTCCTCCACCCGGTCCTTGCCAAATTGGGGGGAAATCAGGGCTATGTCGATGTCGCTGTCAGGTCCGGCGGTTTCCCTGGCGTGGGAGCCGTATAATAATACCTTGCTTACCTTGATCCCCTGGGAGCGGACAAGATTAACATAGGCAACAATACTGTTTACAATATCCTGTTTAGCCATTGGCATATATAATTTTGACAGAATTAACAGGATGAAGCAGGATTTTTAGAACGTTGTCATTGCGAGGAGGCGTAGCCGACGAAGCAATCTATGTATTGAGATTGCTTCGCTTCGCTCGCAATGACATTACTGCTTCTTTCCATCTTGTTTATCCTGTCTAAACTTATTCAGGCTTTGTCCCAATATGCAGGGCCATAGCTCCCCCGGCCAGATTGATGAAATGCACATCCTCAAAATTGGCCGCTTCCATCATTTCCTTCAACTCTTCCTGCTTGGGGAAGGCGTGCAGGGAGTTGGGGAGGTAAGCGTAAGGCTCTTCCTCCCCCATCACCAGCTTGCCCATTTTGGGAACTATATTGAAAAAGTAAAAATAATATAAGTCTGAGTAAATCGGAATATTGGGGCGTCCCAAGTCCAGACAGCCGAATTTGCCCCCCGGCTTGAGCACGCGGTGAATCTCGGCCAACCCATCCTCCAGGCTCTTGAGATTGCGAATGCCGCAACCCACGGTAACAAAATCAAAATAGTTACTGGGCAGCGCCATGCAGGTTGTATCTCCTACATGTAATTTAATGATTTTGTCAAACCCCAAATTTTTCAGTTTGGGAGGTGCCACCTTCACCATCTCATGGCAGAAGTCAAAGGCTATTACCTGCCCGGTTTTGCCCACTAAATGCGCAGAGGCAATGGCAAAATCACAGGTGCCGGTACAGCCGTCCAGAACCCTGGCCCCCTCGGTAACTCCCAGTTTACGGGACGCATACTTGCGCCAAAAACCGTGCATGCCAAAACTCATCAGGCTGTTCATCAAATCGTACTTGGGTGCAATGGCATCAAACACCCCGCGCACATATTTTGCCTTTTCCTCACGTTTTTCGGGCTGATTAAGCGCTAAAACCTTATCTTTTAGTTTCATTATTTCCCTTCCCTTAACTCATAGTGTCAAAATTTAACCACAGAGCACACAGAGAAAATAGTGAATTTCCCTGTGCCAAGAGCACAGGGCGTCAAAACCCAACAATCTGAGTTGTTCTGCGCCAAGAGCGCAGGGAGTTCTTTTTTCCTTACAAAGTTCAAATGACAAAACTTTTGACATTTGGCCTTTGGATTTCATTTGAGCTTTGGATTTTGACATTTGGAATTGTTTTCCTCTGTGCACTCTGTGGTTCATCTTTTTAAACTCAAAGCAAAACCAAATCGTTGCGGTGGATTATTTCATCATAATACTTATAACCCAAGATATTTTCAATCTCACTGCTGCGCTTGCCCTTGAGCGAATCTACCTCATGCGCCTGGTAATTGACCAGCCCGCGGGCGAATTCGTTCCCGGCTAAATCTATACAACTGACTGCATCCCCAACCTCAAAACTGCCTTCAACCTGCGTGATTCCCGAGGGCAAAAGGCTTTTGCCCCGGCTGACGATAGCTTGCCTGGCACCATCGTCCAACAGCAACCTACCCTTGGGTTTTAAGGCATGGGCAATCCAGTGCTTGCGGGCAGCCAGGCGGCTCTGGCGGGGCAAAAACAAGGTTCCCACCTCTTCCCCCTGCATAATGCGGGATAAAACATTCTCAACCCGCCCGCAAGCAATAACCGTCGGCACCCCAAAGCTGGCCGCCTTATTTACCGCCTGAAGCTTGGTAACCATCCCCCCGCTGCTTATGGAATCCTTGCTGCCCCCGGCAAGCTTCTCAATCTCCGGAGTGATATTGCTTACCAAGGGGATTAACTGCGCCCCCTCGCTTTTGTGGGGGTCGGCAGTACACAACCCCTCAATGTCGGAAAGAATGACCAGCAAATCGGCTTCACTCAAGCTGGCAACCAGGGCGGAAAGATTATCATTATCCCCCAGTTTTAACTCCTCTACCATTACGGTATCGTTTTCATTAATAATGGGAATAACCTGATAGGACAAGAGGGCGGCTAAGGTATTGCGGGCATTCAGATAGCGGCGGCGGTTACTCAAATCGTCATGGGTCAAAAGCAGTTGGGCTACCTTTTGTTCATACTGTCCAAAAAACTTCTCATAAACCCACATCAACTGGCTCTGGCCGATGGCCGCCGCCGCCTGCCGAAGGGGGATGTCCTGGGGTTTCTCCCGCAAACCCAGGCGCTGCATTCCAGCCAAGCCAGCCCCGGAAGAAACCAAGAGCACTTCATACCCCTGCCGGCGCAGTCCCCAAACATCCCGCACCAACTGCTCAACGGCCCCCATATTCAGTCCGCTCTCCACCGAGGCCAAGATACTGCTCCCGACCTTGACTACCACCCGCTTGACCCTGGACAGCAACTGCCGGCGACTTAAATCAGTTTCTAAGGCTTTATCTCTTAATTTATTGGAAGAATTGGATTTACTCATGGCAATTCCATCTTATAAACGCAAGCTGAAGCTTGCGGCTACAAGTGGCCTAATCTCTGGCTGACTTGCTGCAACAGGGTAGTTACCCCTTCCCCGCTGTGGGCTGAAATCGGAAACAGGGGCAGACCCTCAGCCGCACAAAATTGTTTCAAAGCCTCCAACTTTTCTGCTTGCAGGGAATCTATTTTGGTAGCCACCACCAACTGGGGCCTGATCGCTAAATCGGGATTAAAAAGCAGCAGCTCTTGGTTAATGTTTTCCAACTCGGCTACCGGGTCGCCACCTAAGGGGGAAACATCTACCAGGTGCAGGAACAGCCGGGTGCGCTCTACATGCTGCAGGAAGCGGTCACCCAAACCCGCCCCCTGGTGGGCGCCCACAATCAGGCCGGGGATGTCCGCCACCACAAAGCTGCGAAAATCAGGGAGTTTTACCACTCCCAGATGGGGAACAAGGGTAGTGAAGGGATAGGCGGCTACCTTGGGGTGTGCCGCAGAAATACGGGAAATCAGGGTGGACTTGCCGGCGTTGGGACAGCCGATCAGCCCCACATCCGCCAGGAGCTTCAACTCCAGTTGTAGCCAGTACTCCTCGCCCTCTTTTCCCTCTTCGGCAAAACGGGGGGCACGCTGCTGGGAGCTAGCAAAACGGGCGTTGCCTCGCCCCCCTCGTCCCCCTTTTGCTACCAACAGGGATTGTCCGGGGGCGACCAAATCCTTTAATACCCGGCCGGTATCCAACTCCCGCACGATAGTACCCGGAGGAACCGGAATAACCAGGGTATCTGCATTGCGCCCATGTTTGTCGGAACCCTGTCCGTGAGCGCCGCGTTTGGCCCGGTATTGCCTTTGAAAACTCAAATCCAGCAGGGTGGCCAGTTGGGGGTCAACCCGAAGTATTACATCACCGCCGTTCCCGCCGTCTCCGCCATTCGGGCCGCCGCGGGGGACATATTTCTCGCGGCGAAAACTGACACAGCCGCGGCCGCCGTCACCCGCCTTGACAAAGATTTTAAGCTGGTCAACAAAATCCACTAGGAATGGGCTTCAACTATGTGATTGAAATAGGGGCTTTAGCCCCGTGAAAGAGACACGAGCCTAAAGGCTCTACTCCATTAAGGAAGGGATAAAAGGTAAGACATGCTAAGGCTGGAGGGCAAATTTTATTCAGGATAGACACTCACCTGGCGCCTAGCTCTCCCTTTTTGCTCAAAAGAGACAACCCCGTCAATTTTGGCAAAGAGAGTGTCATCACCCCCGCGCCCCACATTGTTGCCTGGATGCAAATGGGTGCCCCGCTGTCTCACCAGAATACTTCCCGCCGAAACGTACTGGCCGCCAAAGCGCTTTACCCCCAGGCGTCTACCCCGGCTGTCCCGTCCGTTGGAGGTGCTTCCCCCGCCTTTTTTATGAGCCATTTTTACTCCCCAATCGTATCTATGCGTATTGTCAAAACCTAACCACAGAGAACACAGAGAAAAAAATTAGTCGTCAGCTGTCAGTCGTCAGTCATCAGTCGGGAAACATGCGAAATCTTCAGCTTTTGACTGACGACTGCTTTACTTTCCTCTGTGACCTCTGTGGTTAAAAAGTGGTTTCATTCTTTATGTTATGGTGTCTATTCTAACCGCTGTATAGTCCTGGCGATGGCCATACTTGCGCCTGTAATTCTTGCGTCTTTTGAACTTAAAGACAATAATCTTTTTTGCTCGTCCTTGTTCGGTAATTGTTCCCTTAACAGAGACCTTGGCCAAGCGACCGGCATCTACTGTTACCTCATCATCGTTGTGCCAGAGCAAGACCTTATCAAACAGAATTTCAGTTCCCTTTTCACCAGGCAGTTTTTCCACTCTTATCTGCTTTCCCGGAGCAACTTGATACTGTTTGCCGCCGGTCTCAATTATTGCATACATACGAAACTCCTCTTTCCGTTAACAGACATAGCTATTTCGTTCTAAGAAGGAAAAACAATAGCACATTGCAAGTGCCTTGTCAAGCCAGGAGTTCCCCCCGAAATCCGATATAGAAAAGCATAGACTTGTTTCTGGCCCTTTGCAGAGGACAAAAAAACATTTCAAAAGCCTCTGCTGGTTAGAT
>QIFF01000341.1 GCA_003230635.1 bacterium
GCTGAGGGCAGCCAGATATGCACCGGGAACATTCCGGCCTTGACCCCAAAGCCGATTATATAACCCCAAAAGATATAGGGGAGCCATTTGCTGCCCTGCAGGCCGATTCCAATCAGGGCCAAATCACCGTGCCCGGTAATCTGGTAAGTGGCGATAATGGAAAACAGGAGCACCAGGCCGCCGGCTATTCCCAGAAAGAGATATTTAAATCCGGCCCGCATAGCATCCGGCGTTTCCTCGTGAAAGACCAGAATGGCCGAGGCCACGCTCAGCAGTTCAAAGAAGATGTACAGCGAGAAAAGATTGCCGGTGAAAACCACCCCCAGCATTCCCCCCAAAGACAGGAGGGAAAAGGCGTCATAACGCACGTGCGAATGGCCATGGCTCATGTATTCCACTGCATGCAGCGAGGCCAGAAACCAAAGCACAATAGAAATTATTCCCACCAGAAAACTCAGGGCATCCACGCGGAAAACGAAGTTAAACCCCAAGCCGGTGGTGATTACCTCCTTGAGGATATTTCCCTGCGCTATAAAAGGATACATGGCTGCTACCAGCAGCAGGGTAACAAAGGCAACCAGGGCAGTAAATTGATGACTCCGCTTCCCTGTAAATGGAAGCACAATCGTGGCCAGAATGGGGAGCATCACTACCCAAAACGGCAACATATTAGCTGTAAACATAGGCACTACCTCCTATGGTTATGGTATCAAGGCTGCGACACTTGCTCTACCGAAGACAAAGGGTAAGGAACCAAACAAGCCGAAGGTGACGGAAAGAACAGCCACCACCGCCAGCGGGATTAACATATCCAAAGGAGCTTCCAGCTTAAAGTAGCCCTCCTGGGGGTGTTTCATCTTACTGTCTTTACCACCAAAATAGGCATAAAGAATAGGAGGAGCCAGAAAACCAATCTCAATAATGGTGCTGATAATAAAAACGGAAGCATGCCAGGGTTTGCCGATCTCCAAAAATCCTTCAATCAGGTACCACTTGCTGACCCAGCCGGCAATGGGGGGCAGGCCGGAAATTCCCAGCGCCCCAATGGCGAAGGCGGCACAAGTAATGGGCATAGCTTTGGCCAAGCCGCTCATTTCCTTGATTTTGGTTTTGCCGGTTTCTTTCATAATGGTGCCGGCGGAATAAAAGAGGGTGATTTTCATCACCGAGTGATAGACCATATGAATCATGGTTCCCAGCAAGGCCATGGGATGCAGGGAGCTGGCCCCCAAAATGACGTAGCTGAGCTGGTTAATGGTGGAATAGGCCAGCAGTTTCTTAATCTTGTCCACCCGCAGGGCGCCAATCGCCGCCAGAATTATAGTGATTGCGGCCGGAGCGGCCAAGAGGTTATCCATCTGCAGGCGGCCAAAGAGCGCCGGGCCGAAAACGTGGTAAATCATGCGGATAAATCCATATAACCCCATGTTGACCACGGCCACTGCATGCAGCAGGGCGCTGACCGGGGTGGGGGCGACCATGGCCCGCGGCAGCCAAACATGTAAGGGGATCAAGGCCGCCTTGACTCCAAACCCGGTGACGAAGAGGAAAAAGAGTAGATAAAGCATCTTGGGGTCTTGGTTGGCCAGTTGGGGAATTCCCCCCAGGGCGAAGGTAAGGTTGCCGTCGCTCAAAAAGTAGGTCAGAATAATGCCGAAAAGGACTAAAGTCCCCCCGCTGAGAAGATATATCAGATAAACTACCCCAGCCCGCATGGCCTCTGCGGTTTCCTCGTGAATAACCAGGGGATAAACCGCAATGGTTAAGATTTCATAAAAGATGAAGAAGGTCATCAGGTTGGCGGAAAAAAGAATCCCTACGGTAGCGCCCAGGCAAAGAGTAAGTGAGGTGAAATAACGCGGCAGGGCGTGTTCCCCTGACATATAGCCAATGGAGTAAGAGGTGGTAAAAATCCACAAGAAGGTGATCACACTGGCCATTAGGAGGCTCAAAGCATCCGCATTGAAAGCAATCTGGAAGAAATCCAGGTCCGCCAAAACGTAAGGGACAAGCTGGCCGTCTAAAATGGGTTGGGCATAGTGAAGCACCACCACAAAATCAAAGATACTGATACCCATCAACAACCCATTGCGTATGTAATCACTTTTTTCCCC
This sequence comes from bacterium, assembly GCA_003230635.1. The sequence continues at coordinate 2,115 of QIFF01000341.1, forward strand.
TACCAGGGCAATAACTATTGCCACCACAAAGGGTAAAAAGACGGCTGACAAAAGTAACGGGGTCATGTTTTGTTCCTTATCAGTGCCATAATATTTGCACTGCCGGTTTAATTACATCCCGCAGCATTCCAACATTGAGGCCAAAGAAGATCAGGGCACAGGCCAACACCACCAAGGGTACGGCCATTTCCCAGGGTGCCTCTGTGCGGGTGACGGCCTGGTGTCCTTCATGCTGGCTGGAGCCGAAAAAGGCAATTCCTACCACCCGAAAGTAATAGACTGCATTTAGCAGACTGGAGACGAGCAAGACTACCACCAGAATTGGCAGCCCCGCCTTCATAGCCGCTTCTGCCAGGGCCCATTTACTCATAAAACCGGTTAGGGGGGGTATCCCTACCATTGATAAAGCACCCAGGGTAAAGCAGGCCATGGTCAGGGGCATGCGGTAGCCCATACGTGACATTTGGCTGATATCACGGACGCCGGTTTTATAAATTATTGCCCCGGCTGACAAAAACAGGAGACTTTTAACCAGGGCATGGTTGAACATGTGCAGAATAGAACCCTCCAGCCCGGTTGCAGTGAACAAGCCAATCCCCATTAGGATATAGCCCATCTGGGCTACGGTGGAGTATGCCAGCATTCGTTTCAGGTCATTTTGGGCAATGGCAAACAGTGATCCCCCGATGGTAGTCATTGCCGCTACCACCAGGAAAATCGGGGAGAGCAACTGGCCGTAAAAAGCTTTGTGTGCGCCGAAGATACCGAACAAAAAGCGAATCAGTAGAAAGACCCCGGTAGCCTTGACTACCAGGCCGGAAAGAAGTGCGCTGATGGAAGATGGAGCCACCGGGTGGGCGTCCGCCAGCCAGGCGTGGACGGGAAAGAAGGCCGCTTTAATGCTGAAACCAATCACAAACAAGCCTAAAGAGGCATAGATTAAATGCTGAAAGTGGGCCAGGGAGGAACCGGCGGGGGCGTTGACGATCTTGCTGATTTGCTGGGCGGCGTAAGCCATGTTGAGTGTCCCGGTGGCGGAGAAGAGCAGGGCAATGCCGAAGACCACCAGGATGGAGCCGAAAGCCCCGATCAGCATATACTTAAAGGCCGCTTCCAGGGACTGCCCCTTTCCGGAAATGGCTACCAAGGCATAAGAGCTGATGGAGGCTACCTCCAAAAATACGTAAAAGTTAAAGCAGTCACCGGTCAGGCAAATTCCAATCAAGCCGGCCAGCAGCAGCATCACCAGGCTGTAATAGTAACCTATTTTATGGGGCTTAACTTCGTGGACAATATATTTTTTCGAATACAGGGTTGTCAGCAGGCCAATGCCGGTAATCAACAA
>QIFF01000058.1 GCA_003230635.1 bacterium
GCTTAAGCTGCTCAAAAAAAATATCAATCAGGTAGTGGAGGATATTATTGCTTTGATCAGGGAGCAGGCTTCTTTAGCCAGGGTGACCCTGCATAAGGATTTGGATTCGCAAATCCCTCCCGTTTTCCTGGATGAGGGTCAAATCAAGCAGGTGTTCTTGAATATCAGTATCAATTCCATGCAGGCCATGCCCAAAGGGGGGGAGGTTCTTTTTAAAACCCAGTTAATCAAACAGAATGGCATTTTCAACAGGGTTTGTGTTAGTATTGCTGATAACGGCCGGGGAATGACCGATAAAGAACAAAAACAAATCTTTGAACCCTTCTACAGCACCAAGGATGAAGGAATCGGTTTGGGGCTGGCGATTGCCCAACATATTATTGAGGAGCACAACGGCAGCATTGCCCTGAAAAGCAACCCCGGGACAGGAACCACTTTTAGCATTATCCTGCCTCTTAAGGGGCAAGGATAAAGTTGTCATTGCGAGGAGCGTAGCGACGAAGCAATCTATATGGGAAGAGATTGCTTCGCTTCGCTCGCAATGACATTCCGAAATAGCGAAGGAGCACTCTCTAATGGCGGCAGAAACAATTCTGGTGGTTGATGATGAAGTAAACACTCGTCAGGGCCTAAAAACCGCCCTGGAACAAGACGGCTATACAGTAATTACCGCTGCGTCCGGGGCCCAAGCCAAACAAATACTTGACAAAACCAAGGTACATCTTCTACTTACCGACCTGAAAATGCCGGGGATAGACGGCCTGGAGCTATTGCACCTGGCCCATGCCCTTGCCCCTGAGATGGCCATTATCATGATTACCGGCTTCGGCAGTATTGAAACTGCGGTCAAGGCCATGAAAGACGGGGCCTACGATTTTCTCACCAAACCGGTTGATATTGACAAACTGGGTGCCCTGGTGGAAAAAGCCCTCATGACCCAGCGTTTGTTGCTGGAGAACATCTATTTAAAAGAAAAACTGCGCAACCGTTATCAGTTTGAGCAAATTGTGGGCAAGAGTCGCAAGATGCGGGAGATATTTGAGCTGATAGAACAGGTAGCCCCCAGCAAAAGCACCATCCTCCTGCAAGGAGAAAGCGGCACCGGCAAGGAACTTTTTGCCAACGCCATTTATCAGCGCAGCAACCGGGCGGACAAGGCATTTATCAAGGTAAGCTGCGCCGCCCTATCCGAAGGGCTGTTGGAGTCTGAGTTATTCGGGCATGAAAAGGGAGCCTTTACCGGGGCCTGGGAAAAGAAAAAGGGGCGCTTTGAACTGGCCAATGGGGGCACCCTCTTTCTGGACGAGATCGGCGATATGTCCACCCGCACCCAGACCAAGCTCCTGCGCGTCCTCCAGGAACGAGAGTTTGAGCGGGTGGGAGGGCAAAAAACCCTGAAGGTGGACGTGCGCTTGATTGCGGCTACCAACCAAAATTTGGCCCAGGCGGTAAAAGACGGCCAATTTCGTGAAGACCTTTTCTACCGCCTGAATGTTATTAACATCCTCCTGCCGCCCCTGCGGGAACGGCGGGAGGATATCCCCCTGCTGGTGGAATATTTTGTGGAGCGTTTTTGTAAGGAAAACGGCCAGGAAATAAAAAATGTCGCCCCTGAAGTGCTGGGAATTTTGACTGACTACTCATGGCCGGGTAACATTCGCGAACTGCACAACTGCTTAGAAAGCGCGGTGGTACGCACCAAAGCTAATACCATTGTCCTGGCTTCCCTTTCCCCCGATATCCAACAAGCAACCCGTCAACTAGACAGCAAAATTACCCTCCCGCTAGGGACGACTATGGCCGAAGTTGAACGCGAAGCCATTCTCAAAACCCTGAACGCTGTGCAGGGAAATAAGGCGCAGGCAGCCCGTATTCTGCAAATAGGCACCAAAACCCTTTACCGCAAACTGGCCCAGTATAGGCTCTCTCAATAGAAGTCTGTCATTATGACCCACTTTAGCTCCCCCTTGCCTTCAACACTCTATCAAAATGACAATTATGTAGTCCCGCACCAATAACCTGCCCCGGCCCTTCCTGGACTTAATTAATCTTTTCAATGGATTACAATTAATATTCCCTGGCGGTATGGATATTGCAAAAATTAAGTTCTTGGATGGATTCTTAAAACTTTTTTCGCTGAGAGGAAGGAGGGATAAACATGAAGACCATGCAAAAATTATTGGTTCTTGGAGCTATTGTCTTGGCCGGTGTGCTTTACTACATGAGCGTCTTGGGCCAGCACGCTGGTAGTATTTCCAGCATTAGCGGCAGGTAAAAATAAGTTTCTCCTTAATAATGCGGGAGACCAAATTCTTGTCTAAAGAAATAAAAGGCAGTAGTATGTTCAAGTGCTACTGCCTTTTTTACATTTTTCTAAATTCCCTTTAACGCTTATTCTTTTTGAGCGGCTCCAGGCAAAGGGGAATAAACTCTATCATCAGACTGGCCGCCATTCCAACCAGACAATTGCCAATCACGATTAAAGTAAGTATTGATTTCATAATTTCCTCTCCCTGCGGGAAAAATCAGCTCATTAGTAATATAGTATTTTGTTGCGGACCCCCCCTTACCTGATTATTGCCAACGTTTATAAATCAAATGTTGACTTTCCAGGGTACTCACGATTTTTTCAATCCTACCCAAGATTTGCTTGTACATGTCGGTACCGTAGGAAAGAAGCAAAATCTCATTCAGCGGATTTAAGACCCTGTCCTCAATGTCCCGAATATTGATTTTTACTAACATAGTCACCTCCCCCCTTCTGCAAATTGGCTGAGTTCTGGTTCCTCTTCCTGCTTAATTAAAGAAGCAATTTGCATGCCAAACCATGGGGAAGCAAACAAATAATCTAACCACACCAAAAACAACACATAAAACCAACCAGTTGTTAAACAGATTGACTCCCTTTTTAGATTTAGGGCTAAAAAGAAAGCGCCCGACCGGTATACTTGTTATTTGCCCACATATCTGGCTGGAATCATTAATCTTAGGTGCTTTAGGGGAAGACTGACTGAACTCAAGACGGGATCAACCCTGTCGGGGATTTATACCCTAGTTCCCCGATTAAGAAACACCCCTTACGGAATTTCCTTTAGATAATCCTTAGCCTGCCGGTTATACGGATCAATTTTCAGAGCTGTGAAGAGTTCTTGCCGCGCCTGAGCATATTTTCTCTGCTGATAGTAAATCTTGCCCAGTTCAAAGCGGGCCTGAGCGGATTGGGGCATCATTTCCAGTGCCCTGCGGTAGGCGGTGCTTGCCTGAGCCAGCAAACCGCCCTTGACCAATTCCCGGCCCTGAACCAGGTGGTATTGCCCCATTGCCCGCCGCGCCCCAGCCTGGCTAGGGTCAAGGGACATAGACTGACGAAACTCACCCAGGGCCGCCATGTAATCCCCGCTCGCTTTCAAGTTCTCCCCTTGCCGGGCATGCCGGCGGG
>QIFF01000239.1 GCA_003230635.1 bacterium
CCACTACCGCCACCATTTTGGCGCAAGCGATTTATCGCGAGGGCTGCAAGAATGTAGCCGCCGGCGCCAACCCCATGGCGATTAAACGCGGTCTGGACAAGGCGGTGAAAGTAACCGTAGCTGAAATCGCAAAACTCAGCAACCCGGTCAAGGGCAAGCAGGACATTGCCCAGATTGGAACAATTTCGGCCAATAACGACAGCACCATTGGCGACTTGATTGCCGAGGCCATGGACAAGGTGGGTAAAGACGGTGTGATTACCGTGGAAGAAGCCAAAAGCATGGAGACTTCCCTGGAATTTGTAGAGGGGCTGCAGTTTGACCGCGGCTATCTTTCTCCCTATTTTGTCACTGATGCGGAGCGGATGGAAGTCATCCTAGCTGATCCTTACATCCTCTTACATGAAAAGAAAGTTGCCAGCATGAAGGACCTGCTGCCCATCCTGGAGCAGGTCGCCAAAAGGAGCAAACCCCTCTTAATTATCGCCGAGGATATAGAAGGTGAAGCCCTGGCTACGCTGGTGGTGAACAAGCTGCGCGGCGTGCTGAATTGTGCGGCGGTCAAGGCTCCCGGTTTCGGCGACCGGCGCAAGTCCATGCTGGAAGATATCGCTGTCCTGACCGGCGGCAAAGTGATTACCGAGGACCTGGGCATTAAACTGGATACCATCACCCTGGATGACCTGGGCCAGGCCAAGCGAGTTACCATTGATAAGGACAACACCACCATCGTTGAAGGCAGCGGTAACGCCAGTGACCTGGAAGCCCGCATCAAGCAAATCAAGGCTCAGGTTGAGGACACCAGCTCTGATTATGACCGGGAGAAGTTGCAGGAGCGCCTGGCCAAACTGGTGGGCGGAGTGGCTGTTATCAATGTCGGCGCCGCTACTGAAACCGAAATGAAGGAAAAGAAGGCCCGCGTTGAGGATGCCATGAACGCCACCCGCGCTGCGGTTGAGGAAGGGGTTGTCCCCGGCGGCGGAGTAGCCTTGCTGCGGACAATTTCCTGCCTGGATAATCTCAAGGCCAGCGATGAGGAAGCTATCGGGATCAATCTTCTTAAAAGAGCCCTGGAAGAGCCGGTACGCCAGATTGCCAATAATGCCGGGATGGAAGGCTCAATCGTGGTACAAAAGCTGAGAGAAAGCGCTGCCAATGTGGGCTTCAATGCCGAGACCAACAGCTACGGCAACCTGATTGAGCAAGGGGTAATTGACCCGGCCAAGGTCACCCGCTGCGCCTTGCAGAATGCCGCCAGTATTGCCGGCTTGATGCTGACCACGGAATGCGTTATTACCGACCTTCCGGAAGAAAAAGCTGCCGCCCCAATGATGCCCCCAGGAGGCGGAATGGGCGGGATGTACTAAAAACAAACCGAGAAAAGCCCTGATTCTAAAAGACAGGGGCTAGGTTTCAGGGGTTAGGGACTATAAGTTTTAGCCCCTAGCCCCTTTTTTTTGGACTTGACAGCATCCAAAAAGAACACTAGAATGACTTTCACTATTCATTTAGTAATGGCCCTAAACTCAAGGAAACATGCAAATGGGGATTGTGCGCTGGGATCCTTTTAGGGATTTAATTAATCTACAAGACAGAATGAATAAGCTGTTTGATGAGAGCCTAAGCCACAGCAGGTTCGGGGAAGATGAGCGGCTCTTGGGCGGTACCTGGAATCCGGCGGTGGATATTTATGAGACCAAAGATCAAGTTGTGCTAAAGGTTGAGGTGCCTGGATTAAAACAAGAGGATATTAAGATTGAAGCGACGGAGAATACCCTGACCCTGCGGGGCGAACGCAAGTTTGAAGACGAGGTCAAAGAAGAAAACTACCACTGTATTGAACGCTCCTACGGCAGTTTTATCCGCTCTTTCACCCTGCCCATTTCTATTCAGCAGGATAAAATCAGCGCCAGCCTAAAGGAAGGAATCCTGGAAATTACCCTTCCTAAAGCCAAGACTGAAAAGATTAAACAAATCGAGATTGCTACAGAAGGGTGCCTTGAAAAATGAGAATTTTCGTTCAAGATCAAGGCATGCGAAGAATTTAACCGGAGGCATATGCCTTATATTCCGAGGATTAAATTTTGAGCATAACGCAGATATTGGGCGAAAAGGCCATTTTGCAAGGTGCCCTAAAGAGTAAACATGCCAGATAACAACCAGGAAGAAATTCAGGGCAAGGGATTTACCGTTACTGACCGGCGCTTTAGCAGCAAAAGCGAGGCAGAAAAAGAAGAAATACTTAAAGAAAAAAAAGCCGAAATCCAAGGCGAGGAAAGTTTCTCTCCCCCTCCTCAGCAGGAGGCGGAAAAACAAGACAGCCAGCAGCCCCCGGCAGAGGTAACCTTCAGTGGCTTAATCTTTTCCCTCAGCCATTCGGCTATGGCTCAAATGGGAGAAATGCCCGACCCAATCAGCGGGAAGAAAGAAAAGAACCTCCCCTTGGCCCGACAATCCATTGACCTGATTGCCCTCCTGCAGGAAAAAACCAGGGGCAATTTAAGCCAGGAAGAAGATACGCTATTAACCAACGTCTTATATGATTTGAGAATGCGGTTTGTGCAAAACTCCCCTTAAAAACCATCGCCAAATTTTTACCACATTCTAAGGGTTGGGAAACATTTCATCCAGCCCTCTTTTTTTGCGAACTTTTGGATTTATTTCCTTGTATCCTCTGTGGTTAAAAAAAGGAACCCTTTAGGTGATAGAAGTTCAAAATCTAACTAAAAGATACGGGAATCTCCTGGCCCTGGATAATATCAGCTTCCAGGTAGCCAAGGGAAACATCTTAGGCTTGCTTGGCCCCAACGGAGCGGGTAAAACCACTACCATGCGCATTTTGACCGGCTACCTGGCGGCCAGCGAGGGAAGCGCCCAAATAGCGGGTTTTGACATCCTCCGGCAGCCTTTGCCAGCCAAACAGGCGATCGGCTATCTGCCGGAAAACGCCCCCCTCTACCCCCAGATGCGGGTTAACGGCTACCTGGGCTTTATGGCCGAGCTGCGCAAGGTGCCTGGGTCAGAGATAAAACAAAGAGTTTCCCAGGTGATTGAAAAATGCTGGCTGGCGGATGTACAGAACCGGATTATTGCCACCCTCTCCAAGGGCTACCGCCAGCGGGTGGGGATTGCCCAGGCTCTGGTACATAACCCGGCGGTTCTGATTCTGGATGAGCCCACCATCGGCCTGGATCCCCAGCAAATTATCCAGGTGCGCCAGATGATAAAAGAACTAAAAAACGAGCATACGGTGATTTTGAGCACTCACATCTTGCCCGAGGTAAGCGCCACCTGCGACCGAGTGGTGATTCTGAACAAGGGCAAGCTAATCGCTGAGGACACCCCGCAAAATCTGGCCCAACGGGTAAGCGGCAGAAAACAAATCTTCCTGCAAGCGGTCGGCCCGGCTGAAAAAATT
>QIFF01000348.1 GCA_003230635.1 bacterium
TGTCTTTGCTATAAGCCTTGTTCTCTTTGCCGTTGTCAAAGACCAGGGCATTGACCCGGTTGCAAAGGTTTTTAAATCTTTCGATAAATTCCTTGGGGGTATCGGAGCGTTTTTCATTTTGCTGGGTAGCGGAGAAATGCCCGAAACCTCCCTTGCCGGATAGACATGCTCTGCCCAAAGCAAATAAGGCAATGTCCTTCTTGTAGCCGGAGAGGTCATTGATATTAGCTCGGATGTTGTCGATAATTTTGTGTACGCCATTGGCAAAGAAAATGCCCTTGAATGTTTTTTGCACGAAGTCACCGGCATTAGAATTGTCCTTGGTTAACCCTTCAATATCCTCGGCGGATAAGCGGGTGGAATTGTTCTCGATAATTGCCCGGGCTGCATGATAGGCAAAGCGCAGGCGGTCATTGGCAATAACCTTCAAGCCCTTGGTCTTGTACATGTAGCCCACTACCCCGGAGCCGGAGAAGGCATCGAAGGTGCTTTTCACATCCTGAGGAGTATTGCGCCAAATCCAGTCAACCAGTTTTTGCTTTGAGCCGATGTAGTTGGTGATGTACTTGGGGCGCTTCTCAGGGGGGAGTTCCTCGGAAACTACTTCTTCAGCGGCAAGGGCGGCGGCCTGAAGTTCCTCATCCAGTAAAAAGGCATTGGCTTCCAGTAGGAAATCCAGCTTGGCTAAATCTGTGCTAAACAGTTCCACGACAACTCCTCAAAAAACAAAAGGGGATCACAAATCTGCATTACGCAAATTTTTCTGTGATCCCCAACAATCACGCCGGCTGGGTCTTGGGACACCCATGCGAGATGATCAGTCTCTACCGGCTTTTGATTAGATCATAGCAATTATCTAAATTGCCTGCTTCCTGTTATTGCACGTTATTGCATGTTATTGCACACAAAGTGTTTTTTTCTTGTAACCATTCCATTAATTTGTCTTCAGGAATTCTTACCGAACGCCGAACTTTTGTGTACGGCAGGCCACAAGCCATATAGTAGTTTATTGTCCGCAGGGAAACTTGCAGCATTTCAGCTACTTCCTGCTTGGTATAAAATCTGGGGCTGTTCTTATTTTTGTTCATTTTTTCCTTGCTAATTCTTCAATTTGTTGCGGGGATTTTATATCATCCGGGATTTCCGGCAGACTCCAGCAGCGTCCGCCAGGGTGAACAGGCAATGCGGGAAGTTTGTCCAGGGGATAGACCTTCCCGTCCAAAGGAGCGCATTCCGGGCAGGTGCGTTCATCCTCTGCCGTCTGCCAGACAGCTTTTTCCACTCCTACGGTATGATAGAACTTAATCTGCCCCTGATTGTGCGCCCGGATGGTCTCAGTACGGGCAATCAGGGTCATGCGGGTCTGGGCGGTCTTGAAGACGGTCTTACCCGCCCGCCGGAAGGCTTCCTTGTCCTTGATCACGCTTCCCAAGTCCTTGACAATATCCGGAGCGCCCTTGCCGGAGGCGATTCCCATTTGGATTTTCTGATTTATCCCGTCCGCCAACTCCCGGCTGACATCTCCGGCTAACTGGACATTAAAGTTGGTCATAAAATCCAGCGCCTGGGTATCCACAAGTTGAAAAACATTATTAGTCATTTTCTCAATGCCCTTGTCAGTCAGGTCTTTGTAAAAGGGCAGCTTGCCTTTGACCAGCGCTTCGATGCCGTCATACATGCCTTGCTTGTAAGTGGTTTTTATTGCCTTGCCCATAATCAGGGAGTGGTTTTTCTCCAGTTCACTCATAATCCCGCTAACCTGTTTTTGCAACTGCTTGAGCGCCTTCTGATTTATCTTCTTGCCCCCGGTCAGCGAACCGAGATTGTCATAGCGCAACAGGTTGAGTTTGACCTCTTTTTCGGCGGCCTCCAAAACATCAAGCAGGCTGTCAATTTGCTGCTGGGCGTACTTATCCCTTGCCTTAATCGCTTGCTCAGTGGCCTTTTTTATTAGTTCCGTTTGAGTTTTACTTTTTGCCATCTTGCACCTTGCCCATTGCTTTACTATAAATACGGTTGACATCCTCAATTTCAGCCTGAGCGATATTAGCCCGCTCTTTTTCTTTATCCAGCCCCAGCATTTCCTGGGCCGTTTCCACCGAGATAATCCCGGCGTTTACCATATCCACAATGGTCTTGGCATCAGGAATGTCCAGCGGCTTCTTGCGCTCCTCATCCCGCTGAGCCGTTTCCACTTCCGGGTTTAAATCCATTCTCAATTGGAGAGAATTTTGAGAAATCAACCCGCGGTCATACAATTCCAGCAACAGCTTCTTTACATCCAGCTCGTTGTTCAAATCCAGTTCCGGGAAAATAAACTGGATGCTCTTTTCCTGATAGCCCTTTATTTCCTGCCAGTCATCAAATATCCAGCGCAGGATGGTCTTGGTATATTGCTTGATTTCCCGAATGACGATCAGCACCTTGCGGAAGGCAATGCTGGCGGTGGCGAAGTTAGGCCCCTCGGCGCTGACTATCGCCCGGCTCATTCCCAGGGCTACCATGATGTCTTCTTTCACGTCCTGGATGTCTTTCTGCACCGATAGCACCTCGCCCTCGGCGCCGTGGGTAGAGACATCCACATAAAAGGGCACCACTACCCCGGAACGCAGGTCAAGCTTGTTGAACACGCCCCGGATGGTTTCCAGCATTTTTTGATCGGGCACTACTAATTTTTGCCCGAATTGGCCGCCAACTTTTATCAAGCGAAGGGGAGTAGTCCATCTTTTGGCAATGGCTCGCTGGGCTTTGCGGTAGTCTCTTAATAACTCTATGGATTGAAAAGCCGGCAGGATCATTGAGTTGCCCTGGGAAGCAAAGGCCGGCGCCCGCCATTTGAGGTGTAATAGCTGTTCAATCGGCAGGGTTATCCCATCCCCTACACCCAGGCTGTCTTCGGGGTATTGCTTAGCCTCGGTCAGTTCTCCCTGAACATACTTGACCTTGATAGATAGGGGATTCAAACACAGCACCTGCTCAATGTCGTCGCCGGCTTTGTTATAGCGTTTGTAAGGATAGCCGGCACCCTTGACCATGGTCTGGGTGAGCAGATCAGAGAGCAGTTTATGCAGATTAAGTTTGTCTGCCAGCTCAATAGCCTCTCCCTTCACATCCTCGTCATCGCAGGTAATCTTAATCTCATCACCAATAGCAAAGGCTTTCCAGGTGTCAATGATATTGGCGATAATTGGTTCTTCGGTGTAATAGTCCCAGGCCTTCTTGGCCCGCTCCTCCCAGGTGGCCGGAATGGCTTCGTTCACATTGAGCTTGCTAAAAGCGCTGGAATCCAAAGCGGCGATTGTCCCCAGTTGTTTGGGGGAGAGCGTTATTACCTGAAGGTCGTTTGTGTTCTGGCTTTTGTTTTTAGTCTTCATCTCATTCCCTGCGGCAGTTTTTGCTTGAAG
>QIFF01000030.1 GCA_003230635.1 bacterium
TTCTCCCGCAGGGTCAGGCAGGGCACACCCAGCACCGTGCTCTCCTCCTGAATACCCCCTGAATCGGTCAGAATCAGCTTGGCCTGGGTCATTAAGCGCAGAAATTCCAGGTATCCCAGCGGGGGCAGGCAATTTAGGCCGTTAACCGGCTCTGGCCTGGTTAAATCCAGCTCATGCAGCTTGCCCTTCAGGCCGAAGGCGGCGATTTGTTTGTGCGTGCGGGGGTGAACAGGAAAAATAATCGGGATCTGCCCGCCCACCCCTTGCAGGGTATCCAGGATCTGCCCAAGCTTTGCTTGGTTATCCACATTGGAGGGCCGGTGCAGGGTCAGCAGGGCGTAGGGTTGCGACAGCCCCAACTCCTCTAAGACAGGGGATTGAGCGGCCTTCTGGCGGTGTTGGAGCAAGGTATCTATCATCACGTTGCCCACAAAGAAAATCTTTTCCCCGGCAATCCCTTCCCGCAGCAGGTTTTCATTAGCGCTTGCTTCGGTGGTAAAGAGAAAGTCGGCCAGGGCGTCGGTCAGCAGGCGGTTGATTTCCTCGGGCATGCGTCGGTCAAAACTGCGCAGCCCGGCCTCTACGTGAGCGATTTTAATTCCCAGCTTGGCGGCCGTCAGGGCGCAGGCGATGGTGGAGTTGACGTCCCCCACCACTACAACCAGGTCGGGCCGCTCTTTCAGCAGCAAGGGTTCAAAGCGCTGCATAATCTGGGCGGTTTGCCGGGCGTGCGAGGCCGAGCCTACCCCTAAATCCACCTCCGGCCGCGGCAGACCCAGTTGCCGGAAGAAGCTGTCGGCCATCTCCCGGCCATAATGCTGGCCGGTATGCACCAGAGCGGTTTCCAGCTTATCACTCTTGCCCATGGCTGCCAGCAGGGAGGCCATTTTAATGAAATTGGGGCGCGCCCCTACCACATTGATAATCTTCAGCATGGATTTTCCTCTAATACTGGGTCAGGCTCCCGTCCCGCATGGCCTTGGCCACCGCCCAGTTAAACCCAAGCAACCCCAGGGGCAACATGATTAGAGCGAAAAGGGCCAGGAACCCGATGTTGGGCAGTAATTGCCGCAGGCTGTAGCCTTGCAGCAGGGCCAGGCGCATCCCTTCCAGGGCGTAGGTGATGGGCAGAAAAGCAGCGATCTTTTGCAGCCATTCCGGCAGCACGCTGACCGGATAATAAAGCCCCCCTACCAACCAGGAAAGGGTGGTAAATACCCAGGTAAGGGGATCGCCGCGCTTGAGCACCATAATAAAGCTGGCCGAGATAATGCCGAAGGAGCTGAAGGCGACGATGGTCAGGGCCAGCACCAGCAAGGCCCCCAAGTAATTGGCCTGTTGCAGCTTAAGGCCGAAAAAGAGCACCCCCAGCAGCAGATAGACGATTACCCGCAGGGAGGTCCAGAGAAAGCTGTACAGGGAGGAGGAAACGATAATAGTGGGAATGCGGGTGGGCGTAGCCAGGAGCGCCTCCAGGGTGCCGGCCATCTGCCCGTTGCGAATGGTGCGCGACATGCTCCCCAGGGCCAGGCTCAGGTAGTCGGCAAAGGCGATGCCGATTAAGACAAAAGAGAAATAATCCCCCCCGTAGGGCTTCAAATAGGGGTTCATGGCTGTCCCCAGCAGGCGGGAGAGGAAAAAGAACATGGCTGCGGAAAGGAAGATGCCGAAGAACTGCATCAGGAAGTTCAGCTTATAGCTGGCCGTGGCGGTAAAGTCCTTGCGGATAAAAGCCCAGGGTTTAGCGAGAAAATTCATTCCAGGTGTCCCGTATTAATGTAGTTGCCTGATTTATCAGGCAATGGTTGTCTGGTTTATCAGGCCAACGATTGCCCCATAAATGGGGCGACTACTTATCTTCCGAAGAAGTTAATTGGCGGAAGATATCCTCCAGGGTTGCCTTTTGGGGATAGCAGGCCTCCACCCCCACCCGTGCCTGCACCAGGTGCTCCACCAGCTTGCTGGCCGAGCCCTGCTGAGGGTCAAGCTCCACCTCCCAGCCCGCGCCGTTGGCGGCCTTTACCTGCTTGACCCAAGGCAAGCGGCTCAGCATTGCCTGCAACTGCTCAGGCTTGGTGTAGTTTAGCTTGAGCCGGTAGCGGGGGCTGCTGTAACTCTCCTTTATTTGAGCCGGGGCGCCGCAGAGCTTGATTTTCCCCTGATCCAGGATGGCGATCCGCTGGCAGATTTCCGCCTCTTGCAGGTTGTGGGTGCTGAAAAAGACCGTCCGGCCCTGCCTGCCTACGAGTTCCTGAACCACGAAATCACGCAGTTGCTGGGCAGCCAAAGGATCCAGGCTGCGGGTAGGCTCGTCCATGAAGAGCACCGCAGGATCGCCCAACAGCCCGCGGGCAATCGCCAGCTTCTGGCGCATCCCGGTGGAATAATCCTTGAACATCTTGTCCGCCGCATTGCTTAAGCGGAGCAGTTTCAGCACCGCTTGAATCCGCTCCCGGGCCTGGGCTTTATTGAGATTGCAAAGGGTGGCGAAAAACTCCAGGTTTTGCCGGCCGCTCAGGCGCCAGTAGAAGCTGCGCTCCTCGCTGATGACATAACCGATTGAGCGGCGGATTTGCCAGCTCTGCTTGACGGTGTCATAGCCGTTTACCCAGGCCTGCCCCTCGTTGGGGTGCACCAGGGAGCACAAAATCTTAATCAGGGTGGTTTTACCGGCCCCGTTCGGCCCCAGCAGGCCGAAAAGCTCGCCCCGGCGCACCTCCAGATCCACCCCGCGCAGGGCGGTAATCTCCTGGCGGCGGAAGGGATGCAGCACCATTTCCCGGTAACGCTTCAGCTTGAGATAGCGTTTGGTTACGCCCTGCATCAGAATGGCAGGTTCCTTCTCAGCGGGCATCGGCTGTCACCTCTCCCACCAGATCATAGCCCTGGGCGGCGGTAATTTCCACGCTGACGATTTCACCGGTTTTTACCTGACCCTTTTGCAGATAGACCACCCCGTCCACCTGTGGGGCCTGACCCCGGGTTCGCCCCTGCCCCAGGTAGCCGTTCAGGGACTTAGCGCTTTCTATTAAGACCTGCTGCCTGCTGCCCACCAGGGCCTGGTTGCGCTCAAAGGCGATTCTCTGCTGGGCTTGGAGCAGCTCATCCCGGCGCTGCTCTTTTACCTGCTGCGGCACCTGCCGGGGAAAATCCGCCGCTGGGGTGCCCTCCTCCTGGGAATAGGCGAATGCCCCCAGGCAGTCAAAACGGGTCTGTCGCACAAAATCCAGCAGGGATTGAAAATGCTCGTCACTTTCCCCGGGAAAACCCACCAGCAGCGAGGTGCGCAGGGTCAAATCGGGGATAAGGGAACGCATGCGGGCAATTAAATCTTCTGTCTCTTTGCGCCCCAGCCGCCGCCCCATGCGTTGCAGGACTTGGTCATGGATATGCTGCAGGGGC
>QIFF01000089.1 GCA_003230635.1 bacterium
AGGGATACCCCACGACAAGATTGTGGCCAAGGCCATTGAGGTGCGCGGACTGAAGGTGCAAATCAGCAAGGTGCCGGTGCCGGTGGCCTATGGCCCGGCCTTTGAGGGTGAGCGTATTCGCAAGGACGACATGTACTGCGAAATGGGGGGCAATCGCTCGCCGGCCTTTGAATTTGTAACTACCAAGGAGTTGAATGAGGTAGAAGATGGCAAGGTAGAGGTAATCGGGCCGGAGATTGACGGAGTAGAAGAAGGCAAGGCAATACCTCTTGGAATTTGGGTGGAAGTAGCCGGCCGCGAGATGCAGTCCGACTTTGAACCCATCCTGGAACGCCAGATACACCGCCTTTTCAACGCTGCCCAGGGGGTTTTCCATATGGGTCAGCGGGATACCAATTGGGTGCGCATCAGCAAGGAAGGCAAGAAAGCCGGCTTTAAGTTCTCTCACTTAGGAGATATTATCCACGCCAAGTTCCACGGTGAATACGGCAAGATACTGGATAAAGTACAGGTCAAAATCTATACCAAACAGGAAGATGTAGAAAGACTGCGCCAGGAGACGCGCTCCGTCTATCACTACCGTGACGAGCGCCTGGGCTCGCTGAGCGATGAATCGGTGGACATCTTTTACTCCTGCACCCTATGCCAGTCCTTTGCCCCCAATCATGTCTGCGTGATTACCCCGGAGCGCAGCGGTCTCTGTGGGGCTTATAGCTGGCTGGACGGCAAGGCCGCCCACCAGATTGAGCCTACCGGGCCGAACCAGCCCATCAGCAAGGGAGAAGTTATTGACCCGGCCAAGGGGCAATGGAAGGGAATTAACGATTTCATCTACCAGGCCTCGCGCAATAATATTGAGCGCTTCAACGCCTACAGCATGATGGAAGACCCCATGACCTCCTGCGGCTGTTTTGAATGTATTACCGCAATCCTGCCTATGACCAACGGGGTAATGATTGTAAACCGCGAATATCCGGAAATGACTCCCTCGGGAATGAAGTTTTCCACCATGGCCGGTTCAGTCGGCGGCGGCTTGCAAACCCCGGGTTTTATTGGGCACAGCAAGTATTACATCGGCAGCAGTAAGTATATTCTGAGTGAAGGGGGGCTAAAGCGAGTGGTCTGGATGCCCAAAATGCTCAAGGATGAAATCCGCAGCCTGCTGGAAAAACGGGCCAAGGATTTGGGGCTGGAAAACCTGCTGGATATGATTGCCGATGAAGATGTGGCTACTACTGAGGAAGAAGTGATAGAATTTTTGGGAAAAGTAGGCCACCCCGCCCTGGAAATGGAGCCGATGTTTTAGGAAAGAAATTTTGACGGGATTGACATGAACCTAAAAGAGGTTATTCACTACTGGCTGACTTCGGCTGAGGATGATATAAGGGTTGCTCAACACCTCTATGAGGCGGGGGATTATCCGCAGGCCCTTTTCTTTGGGCATCTGTATTTGGAGAAGATTCTCAAGGCTCTGGTGGTGCAGGACACAGAAACCCATGCTCCTTACAGCCATAATTTACTAAGCCTGGCAAAAAGAGCGGGTGTCAAATTGTCTCCAGAAGGCAAAGCCGATATAGATCGCATAACCAAATATAACATTGAAGGCAGGTATCCTGAGAATCAGTTTGACTTGAGGGAACAATGTACTAAGGAATTTTGCCGGAAAGAATTGGCTAAAATTAAGGAATTGGCGGGATGGTTCAGGGAAAAAATACGGCTCTAAAGATTGCCGACCAATTTATAGAAGCCCTAAAAAAAGCGGGGCTTAAGGTGTTGGGGGCATATTTGTATGGTTCTTATGCCAGCGGTCAGGCGCATCCCGACAGCGATATTGATATTGCCGTAGTTTCCAGCGATTTTAGTGGAGATAGATTGGCTGACTGGGATTTAGTGTGCAAGATACGCCGGAGTATAGATGTCCGCATTGAAGCCATTCCCTTCCGGCCGGAGAGGTTTCGCGATGAGAACCCCCTGGTGTGGGAAATCAAGAAAAATGGGATCAAGATAGCATAAAAGAAAGAGGTTATTCACTATAGGTTGTCCTCCCTGCTACCCTTATGCTGATTTATAAAAACACAGACGGCCCTGCCTCTAGAACAAGACGGGATACCCATCTGTGTTTTTATAATTTTCACTCAACTTCCAGCGAGCTGCGTTCAATATGATTAATCTTACAATTGACGACAAGTCTGTTTCCGTTCCTGAAAACAGTAGTATCCTGCAAGCGGCCAAGGTCTGCGGGATAAAGATTCCTACTCTATGCTATTATCCCAGGCTCAAAAAACCTTATGGCGGCTGCCGCATTTGTTTGGTAAGCGTAGCGGGCGTTTCCTGTTTGCTGCCTGCTTGCAGTACCGTTGTACGTGAAGGGATGAAAGTAATTACCAATTCTCCCCGGGTTCATGAGGTTCGCAAGGTTATTTTGGAACTGCTTCTTGCCAACCATGATGCTCATTGTATCACTTGCGAAAAAGACAGCGATTGCAAGCTTCAACAGTTGGCCTATGAATATGGAATAGAGAAAACCCGTTTCTCCAGCATTTCATGTAAATACGGAGTAAGAAAAGATAACCCCTTTTTAGAATATGATATTGATAAATGTATTCTATGTGGTATTTGTGTACGGGTATGTGACGAAATTGCATCTGTTGGCGCGATATATTTTGCCAAGCGGGGTTGCGACACTAAAATTAGTTCTGCCTATGAACGCCCCGCAAAATGTGTTTACTGCGGTGAGTGTATGTATGCTTGTCCTACAGGAGCAATTAACTCTAAATTAGGGCGTTACAAAGGGCGTAAGGGCGACTTGACGCCGGTAGAAACCGTCTGCCCTTTTTGCGGATGCGGTTGTAACCTTTACCTGCAAATCAACAGGGGGCGCATAGCTACAGTTACCCCCAGGCAGGACAGCATAGTCAACGCCGGTTCCCTATGTGTCAAGGGCAGCTTTGGATATGATTTTATCCAGCACAAAGATAGATTGACCACTCCGCTCATCAAAGAAAACGGCAAGTTTCGGCAAGCCAGTTGGGATGAAGCCCTAGACTTGATCGCCCGGTGCCTGAAGCAAATTAAGAAGCAAAGCGGTGCCGAGAGCATAGCGGGTCTATCCTCCGCCAAATGCACTAACGAGGAGAATTACCTTTTCCAGAAATTTATGCGCACCGTAATTGGTACTAATAACGTGGATCATTGCGCAAGGCTTTGCCACGCTTCCACCGTAGCCGGTCTGGCTGATGCCTTCGGTTCCGGGGCCATGACCAACTCTATCGCCGAGATAGGACAGGCCAAGGCAATTCTGGTTACCGGCTCCAACACCCCGGAAACCCACCCTATTATTGCCCTCCAGGTCCTCAAGGCGGTGCGGGAAAAGGGAGCGAAGTTAATTATAGCCGACCCC
>QIFF01000020.1 GCA_003230635.1 bacterium
AAACCCGGCCCGCACCGTATTCAAGGGATCGGGGCTGGTTTTGTACCCGGGGTTTTAAACCAAAAAGTGATTGACGAGGTAAGGCCGGTCAAAGACGAGGATGCCTTTGCCACCACCAAGCGCCTGGCCAAAGAGGAAGGCTTGCTGGTAGGGATTTCCTCCGGAGCTGCAGTCTGGGTAGCCCTGGAGGTGGCCAAGGAATTGGGTAAGGGTAAAAAGGTAGTGGTAGTCCTACCCGACACCGGCGAACGCTACCTTAGTGTCAAGGCATTCGTGGAAGATTAAAGGACACCCTAAGGAATAAAAAAATGCCCGAAGTTAATTATGATGCGCTCAAAAAGGGCGGCTTCATGCGCCAGCACCAGAAGGATAACTTCTCGTTGCGCTTGAAGATTGTGGCCGGGCGGGTTCGTGCTGATCAATTGCCCAGGCTGGCCGAAGTGGCCAATAAATACGGCAAGGGATATGTTCACCTGACCACCCGCCAGGGGATTGAAATCCCCTTCATTAAGCTTGAAGATATTGATGCGGTCAAGCAAGAGCTGGCTGAGGTAGGGTTGCATCCCGGAGTCTGCGGGCCGCGGGTGCGTACTATTATTGCCTGCCAGGGTAACATCCTTTGTCCTTACGGCTTGGTCGATGTGGAAGAAATCGGGGCCAAAGCCGACCAGCGCTATTACGGCAAAGAGCTGCCCCATAAGTTTAAGTTTGCCTTTACCGGTTGTATTAATAGCTGCGCCAAACCTCAGGAGAATGATTTTGGCAGCATGGGGGTGGTGGAGCCTGACTGGGAGGGTGAAAACTGCTCTCAGTGCCATCTTTGTGAGGACATTTGCTCCGGGGGGGCGATTTGCTTGGATGAGGAGGAGCGGGTACAGTATGATCCGGCCAAGTGTAATCTTTGCGGCGATTGTATCCGGGTTTGCCCGATGGAGTGCTGGCGTTCCAAAAGGATAGGCCATACTGTTTTCGTGGGGGGTAGGATCGGGCGACACCCCGAGCTGGGGCGTGAGCTGGTGCGCCTGGTGGATGAGGAGCGCATGTTTGAGTTGATGGATAAGACCCTGGAGTTCTTTATCGCTCACGCCAAGCGGGGGGAGCGTTTTGGAGCCACCCTGCAGCGTCTGGGCTGGGATGATTTTAAGGAAGAGGTGTTGTGACTAAAATAGACAAAGGATTGAACTTGCGGGGGGAAGTTTGTCCCTTAAACTTTGTAAAAACCAAGCTGGCGCTGGAAGAAATGGAGAGCGGACAGGTGCTGGAGGTTATTTTGGACTCCGGGGAACCAATTCAAAATGTCCCTCGCAGCGTGAGAGAGGATGGGCATAAAATTATTAAAGTCCAAAAACTGGAAGACGGAACATTTAAGGTACTAATTGAGAAAGTAGATTAAGGGTATCTTGAAAAATGAGAATTTTCGTTCAAGATCAAGGCATGCGAAAAATTTAACCACAGGCATATATTTGATATTCCGAGGATTAAATTTTGAGCATAACGCAGAGATTGGGCGAAAAGGCCATTTTTCAAGGTGCCCTTAAATAATCGGGAATAATTTGTCCCTTATTAACCTCTTAAATAATGAGTTTTGTTACTTTTAAGGGGAGAAGTATATGGGGTGTGAAGAATACCGGGAAAACCTGGAACTGGTAACTTCTTTAGAAAGTCAGGAACCCGGTCTACAAGCAACTATTAGCCATATCAAGGAATGCCCGCAGTGTACTGAGGCCTTTGCCAGCATCCACAAACTGGATGGCGTGATTCAGGAAAAAATGGAGGCAATAGATGTTCCCCCTTTCCTGGCAAGCCGTCTTAGGGCGCGTTTGCGCCAGACAGAGTCTTCCGCTCACCCGGCCCGCTGGCAGTGGGCTTATGTGGTAGGGGTCTTTTTATTTGCAGGCTCGCTTATTTTTTATAATCAGATTCAGATTATCTCCCGCCTGGAGCATTTGGCCGGAACGGTATCCCAGCAAACTGGCTTGTCCGGGGTCACCCCGGCCAACACCCAGATGGATCTACTCCCCAGCCACAATGCCATTCTGCAGAGAGTGGTCAACCAAGCCTTCGACCGCCACCGCAAAATCCTGGCCAGCAAATTCGTGGTTTTTGAAAACATCAAGGTTGACACCGGCTTCCAGGACAAATTTAACTTCCCTCTGGTTCTGCCCAATTTTTCTAAGGAACTGAACCTGGTAGGGGGGAGCAAATGTCATTCCTGCGTTTATGAGATGGCCTATTTGCTCTATCGCCATGGGCGGGACAGTGTTTCCTTATGTATCTTCCCAGACAGCGATTTTGGTCTCTCCCAGTGGCGGGGAAAGCCCCGCACTTTCCGTAAGAGTGGGCATAATGTTGCGATTTGGAAAGAGCAGCACAGTGTTTATGCCTTGGTCTTCAAACTGCCGGTTAGCGAAGTGCGCAGCCTGGTCTGGGATATTCAACAGAAAGTAACTCCAGCGGGAAAGAATTAGACTGGATTCGTTGTATATGATGTGTAGGGGGCAGCCATTGCGGCTGCCCGTTTTTTTTTAGGCGCCCAGAATAGCGATAGCTGAGATTTCAATTTTTGCCCCCAGGGGCAGGGCGGCTACTTGGGCTGTAGCCCTGGCGGGATGGGATAGAGGGGCTTGAAAAACCGGGCATAGACCTGGTTGAATTCGACAAAATCGGTTAAGTCAGTTAAAAACACCGTGGTCTGCACAATTTGGGCCAAATTGCCCCCTGCGATTTCCAAGACAGCCTGAATATTCTCCAATACCTGTTGGGTTTGAGCATGGATGTCCGAGCCGACGATTTTTCCTGTTTTGGGATGCAGGGGAATCTGGCCGGAGATGAACAGCCATTTCCCCTGGCGCACCGCCTGGGAGTAGGGGCCGATTGCCGCGGGTGCCAGGCTTGTCTGTACCTCTTCTTTATATGACATTCACTCTCCTCCTTTCGGGGTCTTGCCGGCAAGCACCTCTTCCGCCAACTGCTGAACCCGCCGATATACTTCCTGAATAGAAATACCCTCCTTTTGGGCAATCCGCCGGCAATCTTCATACTCGGGGGTATATTTGAACTTCCGATCAGGCAATTGGGCAATCTTAATAGCCACCGGCCCCCAGGGACTGTCTATTTTTTGGCTGGAGCGGGGTAGCTTTAGTTTCTGGATATGGGAGAAGCGCAGCCCTATGGTGGTGGTTTCCCGAAAGATGAGATCAGCCATCTGCTGTAAGAGTTGAGGGGGAGTAAAAACACTCAGCCGCACCCCGGGGCGATTTTTCTTCATATAAATCGGAGTCATGGTCACATCCAGCGCGCCGGCGGCAAAGAGCCGCTCCATCAGCCAGCCATAGAGTTGGGGATTCATGTCGTCAATGTCGGCCTCGATTTGGGTCAAGGTTTCTGCCGCGCGGCTGTCCCGGCATTCTCCAATAATCACCCGCAGCAGGTTGGGGCGGGGGGAATAATCACGGCTGCCCGCCCCATAGCCGATGCACTCAATATTCATCAAGGGCAAGGGGCTGTAGGTGTGAGCCAGGCTGCTGATAATCGCCGCCCCGGTGGGGGTAACCAACTCCCCCTCGCTTTCCCCGGAATAAACCGGGCACCCCCTGAGCAATTCCAGGGTGGCCGGAGCAGGCAGGGGAAGCTGGCCGTGGGCACAATTGATTTGGCCCCGTCCAAGGGGCAGGGGGGAGACAATAACCCGCTCCACCCCTAAAATTTCCAGACCCGCCAGCGTCCCCACTACATCAATAATCGTATCAACTGCCCCTACCTCATGGAAATGCACCTGCTCAGGGGTAGTGGCATGGATTTTGGCCTCGGCCTCGGCCAGGCGCTGAAAAATTTGCTGGGCCTGCTCCTGAACCCGGGGGGAAAGGCTGCTTTGGGAAATAATCTTCTGAATGCTATTCAGATTGCGCAGGGGCTGGGTTTGCTGCCCAAGCTGCACCTTGAGCAGGGTACCGCTAAGCTGCCTGCGTTTGACCCTTTCGGCGGTCAGTTTATAACCCTTAATCGGTAACTGCGAAATAGCCTGCTCCAGCTGAACCAGTTCTACCCCCAGATCCAGCAGGGCGCCCAAAATCATATCCCCGCTAACCCCGGAGAAGCAGTCAAAATAAGCGCATTTCATTTGTTGACCCTTTGCATTATGTAGTTGCCCAATTTATTGGGCAGCTTTTGCCTGATAAATCAGGCAACTACTAATGGGCACCTTGAAAAATGGCCTTTTCGCCCAATATCTGCGTTATGCTCAAAATTTAATCCTCGGAATATAAGGCATATGCCTGTGGTTAAATTTTTCGCATGCCTTGATATTGAACGAAAATTCTCATTTTTCAAGATACCCTAATGTGGAAACCATACCCGGCTAAAATCAACCAGCCCCCGGTAATCCGGCTGCAAGCCCTCCACATAGCGGTTGTAAGCCCAGATGTTGTGGGGAAAAGACAAGTAAATAGTGCTCACGTCAGCGGTGATTAATTTTTCAAGCTGGTGGTAAAATATGGCTTTCTCCTCCCGCCGCCGGGAGGAACGGGCATCATAAAACAAGAATTCAAGCAAGGGATTATTATACAACACCTTGTTGTAAGGTGAAGCCGAGGAATACAGGTCATAACCGAATAAGTCCAGATTGATCCCCCCCTGCCAGTCCTCCAGGGCGACGCTGAAATTGCGCTTTCCGCCCTCCCGTCCGTAGAGGCGGGACATGAGTTCTGCCCTATCCAGAGGCGTTACCTCAACCTTAACCCCCAACTCTCCCCATTGTTTGGCCGCCAGCCTGGCCTGGGCAATAAATTGAGATTCAGCGGTACAGAGCAGCTCAAAGCGCAGGGGGTTGCTCTGCGTATAGCCCGCCTGCTTCAGGAGCTGGCGGGCAATCTGGGGATGGTAGCCCAGCCCCTGGTAGTCGGGATTGTGCGCCCAGTGCCAGGGGGGAAAAAGGCTTTTGGCCGGGGTGGCGTATTTCCCAAAAACCTCATCTGCAATGGCCTGCCTGTCCAGGCCGTAGGCCAAGGCCATACGCACCAGTTTATTATTAAAGGGGGCTTGCTTGAGATTTAAGTAAATCTGCTCCAGGAGCAACCCCGGCCGGCTTAAGACTTTGATATACCTGGAGCGAATTTGCCTGGCGGTAGCCGGGCTGATTCCCCCCAAGACGGAAAGGCGCCGGGTCTGCAAATCCACTAGACCCAGTTCCTCACTGGCATGAAAACGAAATTGCAGAATATTCAAATAGGGCAACTTGGGTTGCTGCGCAGCTTCCGCTTCGGAGATAGCTTCTTCCTGAGGGACAGTTTCTGCCTTTGGGGCTATTTCCGTCTTGGCGGCAGCTTCTGTCCGCCAGGCAGAAGCTGCCGCCAAGTAACGGTCAAAGCGCCGGAGAATGATTTTCTCTCCCCGCACCCATTCGGCAAAGGCAAAGGGCCCTGTGCCCACCGCTATTACCTTACCATACTCCGCCCCATACTCAGCCACACTTTTGGGGGAAAGGGGATACAACTCAAGGCGGCTGAACAAAGCCCCCACGTCTATATACGCTTTGGCCAATTTTACCCTGACCGTGTGTTTGTCCACCACCTCGGCTGACTTGATTTGCCCGGCAAAATAGGGCTGCAGCGGGGCGCCGGTATCGGGATTGAGCAGGCGCTCAATGGTATAAACCACCGCCTGGGCCTTAAATTCGCTGCCGTCGTGGAAGTAAATCCCCTCCCGCAAATAAAGCAAATAGTTAAGCTCATCCTCCATCTGGGGGGGTGCGCTGGCCAAAACCGGCACTAATTCCTGCTCCCGGTTGAAGCTGAACAATCCCTCTTGAAGGTTGTTTATGAGTAAGCGAGAGGAAAAATCGGTTGCCAACTGTGAGTCAAGGGTAACTACTGGAGGGACGGCTACGGTAAGTGTTCCTCCATAGCGGGAGTAATCAATCT
>QIFF01000082.1 GCA_003230635.1 bacterium
GCTGCACAGTCAGCTCAGCAGCCGCGAACGCCTGCGCGAGTGGCAGCGCTTGCAGCAGGGAGAGGCGGCGATTGGCATCGGGGTGCGGGCGGCGGTTCTAACCCCTCTGCCCCGCCTGGGCCTGATTGTGGTGGATGAGGAGCACGAGAACAGCTATAAGCAGGATAACCTGCCCCGCTATCATGCCCGCGACGTGGCCATCATGCGGGCCAAGATGGCAAAAATCCCGGTTCTGCTGGGCAGCGCCACGCCCTCCTTAGAGAGTTACTATAACACCCAGCGGGGCAAGGCCGGCCTGATTTGCCTGCCGGAGCGCATCGGCCGGAGTAAGCTGCCGCCGGTACAGTTAGTTGATTTGCGGAAATTAAAAACCCCAGACGGGCCGCCCTTGTTTTCGCCCCCACTGTTGAGCGCCATTGAAGAGCGACTTCAACGGGGTGAGCAGAGCCTGCTCTTTTTAAACCGGCGCGGACACTACTCCTTTGCTTTCTGTAAAGAATGCGGGGAAAGCGTCAAATGCCCCCATTGCAGTGTTTCCCTGACCTATCACTCCCAGGGGGAGAAGCTCTGCTGCCATTATTGCAGCTTTGCCCTGCCCCCCCTGAACGAGTGCCCCCAGTGCAAGGGGGCGATTTTGACCTATGCCGGGCTGGGAACCCAGCGGTTGGAGAGGGAACTAAAAGCGATTTTTCCCCAGGCACGGATAATGCGTATGGACCGGGACAGCACCCGGCACAAGGGTGCTCACTGGGACTTTTTTGCAGCCCTCAAGGAGCAAAGGATTGACATTTTGCTGGGCACCCAAATGGTGACCAAGGGCCTGGACTTGCCCAACATTACCCTGGTGGGAGTAATTGCCGCTGACTTGATTTTAAATTTCCCCGATTTCCGGGCGGCCGAGCGCACCTTCCAACTCCTGACCCAGGTCGCCGGGAGGGCGGGGCGGGGGGAATTGGAAGGTAAAGCGATTATTCAAGCCTTTATGCCACAGCATTACAGCATCCAGGCGGCCTGCAAGCATGATTACCAGGGCTTCTACCAGGCCGAAATGCGTTATCGTAGATCCCTGCGCTATCCCCCATATTATAGAATCGCCAATCTGCTGGTAAGGGGCAGGCAATCAGAACTATGCGGCAAGGCGGCCAAACAACTGGCCTCTTGCTTAAGGCGGGCTAAAATTCCAAAACTGGCAGTTCTGGGAGCCAGTCAGGCCCCCCTGGCCAAGCTGCGGGGGGAGTACCGCTGGCAAATCCTGCTCAAAGCCCCCTCAGCCGCCGCTCTGGGTCTGGGCCTGAAACAAGCCCGGCTGCTCTGGCAAAATGAACCGGCTGCGACCAGGCTCAGGCTGGATATAGATATGGACGCAATTAGTTTATTGTAGAAATAACTGCTGTTTCCCTTGACAAACCCCTTCCCTGTTTTGTATTATTATGCTTCTATTTGTATAACATTGTTCTATTTTGCTACTTCGGCAAAATCCCCCCTCAGGATAACACCCTGAAAAATTTGACAATGTAAGCGAGAACCCCTTTTTATTCGGAGTTTTTTAGGAGGATAAATGCTAGTCATTGGAGAAAAGATTAATATCATTACCAAAAAAATCGCCCGGGCGATTGAGGAGCGCAATCCCGCTCCCATCCAGGAAATGGCCAAAGCCCAGGTGGAAGCCGGAGCCGGTGTCCTGGATGTCAATATCGGCCCGGCGCGCAAAAACGGCCCGGAAATCATGGAGTGGCTGGTCAAAACCACCCAGGAAGTGGTGGACGTTCCCCTTTCTCTGGATACCACCAATGCGGAGGCCATCGAGGCCGGCCTGAAGGTGCACCGGGGCAAGGCAATTATCAATTCAACCTCTACCGCCCGCGAGCGCATGGAAGCCATGTTTCCCCTGGCCGCCAAATACAACGCCGGTATAATTGGTTTGACCCTGGCGGGGCGCGGCATGCCCAAGGACGCCAACGACCGCTGCGCCCTGGCGATGGATATAATGATGGGGGCGGCCGAATTCGGGGTAGGGCTGGAGGAAATCTATCTTGACCCGATATTCCTCTCAGTTAACGGGATGCAGGAGCAGGCTATGGGAATCCTTGAGGCCGTTGAGATGTTCCAGATACTCAATGAGCCCCCGCTAAAAACAGTCTGCGGCTTGAGCAATATCTCCAACAGCTCGCCGGAACATATACGCAGTATTCTGAACCGCACCTATCTGGTAATGGCCATGCAGGTCGGTCTGAGCGCCGCTATTATGGATCCCACGGATGAACTATTAATGGATAGACTGCGCAAGGCCGAAGCCATGGGGGATAATATTGTGCTGGAAGAAATTCTGGACGCCGACGAGCTAAAAACCGTAGAAGTATTTCGCAACAACATACTTTATTGTCATTCCTATTTGGATATGTGAGGATAGGATAAATGCCAAATCGGAGCTGGAATTGAACACCCCCTATCTAACTAATACTGAAAAAAAGGGGCTTGGCCTTCTTGCCAAAAGGCTCAAGGCATACCTCAAGGATAATCTGGTACAAATACAGCTCTTCGGCTCAAAGGTGAGGGGTGACTTTAATAAAGATTCAGATATAGATATTTTGTTGGTTCTTAAGGAAAAGAATATGGCTATCATAGATAAGATTTATGAGATAGACCAGGATGTTGATTTGGAATATGATATTAAGACCTCATGTAAGATTCTTGCTTTAGCCGAATTTAATAACATGAAACACTACCAGACATTTTTCTACCGGAATATCGAAAAAGAAGCTGTTAACATATGAGCTATGAAAAAGAAGAATATGCCCAATATAGGCTTGCGGCGGCTAAGGAGAGATTGAAGTCGGCTGAAATTTTGTTCAAACAGGGGCAGTATAGTGATTCAGTTTCTCGCTCATATTACGCTATGTTCTCCGCAGCCAGAGCACTATTAGCTTTAGCTTCTTTGAGCAGCAGTAAGCATTCCGGCATAATTTCCTTGTTCAATCAGTATTTCGTTAAGACGGGCAAAGTGGATAAGGGACTAGGGAAACTATTAAGAGAGGCCAAGGAGATAAGAGAGGGTGGAGATTATGATGATTTCTTTGTCATCTCTAAGGAAGTGGCACAGCAGCAGTTGGAGAATGCCCGTTTGTTTGTCCAAGAAATCAATAGGGTCTTGAGTATATCAGCAATCAAGACTTGACAACATCAGGAGAAAGAAATGCCCTTCACAATCCCCACTGAAACTTACAATGGTAAAATCAATGCCGTGACCGTCGGGCCTGAGGGTAAAGGGGTGACGATTGGGGGAGCGGCAGCCCTGCCTTTTCTCTCCTTTGAGGCTCAGGCAATCCCCGAGATTCCAATTGCCTTTGATGTCTGGGATACAGCACCCGAAGACTGGGCTGCACCC
>QIFF01000075.1 GCA_003230635.1 bacterium
AATGACAAAACCTTAATTAGGACGCTGATAAACGCAGATTTGCAGGATTATCAAAAAGAAAAGAAAAAATCAGCGTTCATCTGCGAAAATCAGCGTCCTGTCTTTTGAACTTGAATTTTGACACTTAGAATTATTCCCCTCTGTGTCCTCTGTGGTTAGGTTTTAACAATAAATAAGGGAGTTTTAATGTCTGATTGGGAGAAAATTCTTTCTCAGGTGAATAAACCGGGGCGTTATCTGGGGAACGAAATCAATGCGGTGCACAAGGATTTGAGCCGGGTAAAAACCAAGCTGGCCCTGATTTTTCCTGACATGTATGAGTTGGGGATGTCGCACCTGGGCCTGAAGATTTTGTATCATCTGCTTAACCAACGTGAAGATGTGGCGGCTGAGAGGGCTTATGCCCCGGGGTTGGATATGGAAGCGATTTTACGCCGTGAGCAAGTTCCCTTACCCAGCCTGGAATCGCGCCTGCCGCTGAAAGAGTTTGATATTCTGGGATTTACCCTGCCCTACGAGATGGGCTGTAGCAATGTTTTGAACATTCTGGATCTGGCCCAGATTCCCCTTTTAGCCGCTAGTCGGGACAAGGACTGGCCCTTAATCATTGGGGGCGGGGCTTGTACCGCCAATCCGGAACCAATGTCGGACTTCTTTGACCTCTTCGTCCTGGGGGACGGGGAAGAAGTTATTTTAGAACTGGTGGACGCCTACCAGGCCTGGCAGGATACGGGGGGGAGCAAACAGGAACTATTGGAGCGCATGGCCCGGATTGAGGGGATTTATGTCCCCTCCCTGTTTGAATTGAGCTATAACCCTGAGGGCACCATTGCCGCCATTACTCCCAAGAAAGAGGTCTATTCCCGGGTGCGGCGGCGCATACTGGCTGATCTGGACAAGGCCTTTTTCCCGGTTAAGGGGCTGACCCCGCATCTTGATGTAGTGCACGACCGGCTTACCATGGAGATTGCCCGCGGTTGTACCCAGGGCTGTCGTTTCTGCCAGGCCGGGATTACCTATCGTCCCACCCGCCAGCGCTCTCCCCGGGTAATTGCCTCTTTGGTAGAGCAATCCCTGGCGGCTACCGGCTATGAGGAAGTTTCGCTTTCTTCTTTGAGTACCGGAGACTATGAGCAGTTGCCGCAATTACTAGAGGAACTGGCGCATTATCCGGAGCAGAAAATAGCGGTTTCCCTGTCTTCCCTGCGTCCGGGAACCCTTGATTCCTCCCTGGTAGAGTATATCAAGAAGGTGCGCCAGACCGGTTTCACCATTGCCCCGGAGGCCGGTACTGAGCGTTTGCGGCGAGTGATTAACAAAGGAATTACTGAAGAGGATATTCTGCAAACGGTAAACCTGGTTTTTGCCCACGGCTGGCAGGGGATCAAGCTCTATTTTATGATTGGCCTGCCCAGTGAGGAGGAAACCGATTTGGAAGGGATTGTCCAACTTGTCAAGCGGATTGGCAGGCTGGCCAGGCAGATTTCCTCTCAGCGCCGCATAAAGATTAGCGCAGCCATTTCCGCCTTTGTGCCCAAGGCCCATACCCCTTTCCAATGGGTGCCGCAGAACAGCATTGCCGAGTTGGAAGAAAAGCAGCATTACCTCAGGGACAGGCTTCCCCGCAAGCGCATTAAGCTGAAATGGCACAACCCGTATCTTAGCAGCCTGGAGGGGGTGTTCTCCCGCGGCGACCGCCGCCTGGGGGCGGTGATTCTGCGCGCCTGGCAAAACGGGGCCCGCTTTGACCAGTGGAGCGAGCATTTTAACTACTCCTACTGGGAGGAGGCCTTTTCCCACTGCAAGCTGGAGCCCGAATTCTATACGCAGCGCCAGCGCTCTCTGGATGAAATTATGCCCTGGCAGCACCTGGATATGGGTGTTTCCCCTGAGTTTTTAAAACAGGAATACCAAAAATCCCTACAGGCTGCCTTAACCCCTGACTGCCGTGAGGCCGGGTGCCAGGATTGCGGGATTTCCCGGCAGACGGAATGCCCTGTGCTGAAAACACCCGAAACCGCAGATGTAGGAGCGCCTTCCAGGCGCGATGTTGATGCAACTCCTGACACCACACAAGTAATGAAATATGAGACCACCAAACTGCTGCGCTACCGGGTCTGCTTCAGCAAGCTGGGTGAGACCCGCTTTTTATCGCACCTGGATTTGGTGCGTCTGTTTTCGCGCGCCCTGCGCCGCGCCCGTCTGCCCGTCTGCTATTCGCAGGGCTTTCATCCCCACCTGCTCTTTTCGTTTTCCCCCGCACTTTCAATTGGAGTGGAAAGTGAGGCGGAATACGCTGACTTTGAGCTTTTTGCTCATCTGCCCACTCCCGAATTCGCCCGGCGCTTAAACCAGCAGTTGCCGCCGGGGTTACGGGTATATGCGGTAAACCAGGTACCCCTCCGGGCGCCGTCACTTACCCGGCATGACTACCTGGCAGCATATCATATCCGGGTGCCGAGCCAAATCTGGGCCAACGGCCATCCCTTGCCCAAGGCCAGGCAAGACCAGCAACAGCGCCTGGCGGACTTTCTGGGGCAAGAAGAAATCTTAATCTCCCGCAGACTCAAGGACAAGCTGGTCAACAGCAAACCCTTGATCAGCGCTTTCAAGCTGACCGATCTGGATGCGGAGGGATTAAATTTGGAATTAATCCTCAGAGCCACTCCCCAGGGGGGGGTCAAACCTCAGGAAGTCGTGCAGAACCTTTACCGGCTTTCAGAGGTGCAAACCAATACCTTACAAATCAAACGGCTCTCCCTATGGTTTAAACAAGGACAACATTTTATTACCCCAATGAGCGGCAGCCTGCTCAACAGGAGAACATGAATTTATGCAGCAAGAAATTGTAATTAACGCCATTGCCGATGAGGTGCGAGTAGCCCTTTTGGAGAATGGGTTGCTTACGGAATTATATATTGAAGAGAAGGAACGCAAACACCTGACCGGCAATATTTACAAGGGAAAGGTGTCCCGGGTTCTGCCTGGAATGCAGGCCGCCTTTGTTGACATTGGCTTGAGCAAGGACGCTTTTCTGTATGTCCTGGATTTTCACGACAACATTGAAAAGTACGAGATGGAAGGCGAAGAGCCTTTTGGGTCGGCAGCTGAAATAGAGGCTGAAGCTTTTACTGAGGCCGAGCTTGAGGCTGAAGGGTTGGCAGAAGGAGGAACTCCCCCGGCTAAAAAAAAGGCCAACAACAGCAGGAGGAACCGCTCGCTGAGCATTGAAAACAAACTCAAAGCCAGGCAAGAGATACTGGTGCAGATTGCCAAGGAACCCATGGGGACCAAAGGGTCGCGGGTTACCTCCTACGTTAGCCTGCCGGGGCGCTACCTGGTTTATATGCCCACGGTAGAGCATGTGGGGGTTTCCCGCC
>QIFF01000046.1 GCA_003230635.1 bacterium
GGTTATTAGGCTCTGCAGAGCGGGAAACAATCTGATCAGGATTCATAGAGAAATCCGGCAAATATGCCCCCAACTGCAATTTTAACTCAGTATCAGGAATTGCAAACTCCGTCTCCGGTGTCACCTCATAATTTTTCACCGCCCCGCTCTCTTTGTCCTTGACGGCAATGGTCACACTTGTCCAAGCAGCTCTAACTTCGTCAGAAACAACCACCTGCTTAGGAGCGGACGGCTTTTCTCCCTGACCATGGCCCGTTGCAGGCATCTCATGGCCGGCAGGGGGAGTAGTTGTGGGTTCCGGGGCTTTGGCTTCTTCTGTTTTCTGACAGGAAACCACTCCCACAAGCAACAACCCTGCCAGTAAATTAACTAATAATTTCTTTCCTTTTCTTTGCATTACTTACTCCTTGAGCTAAAAATCGTATTGTCAAAAACTAACCACAGAGAGCACAGAGAAAATATTAATTATCAATAAATTAAGGGGAATTTGTTTCCTTCCCTCTGTGTTCTCTAAACTTGTGCTGATGAAAATCAGTCTTATTAATTTTTTCTGCCCTCTTTTAACCCTCCTGTAGTAAAATTATCAAACAACTCTTTAGGTAAATCTCTTGGCTTGAAGTCCAAAGCCCAGAGCCTGTTAACAAGAAAATTCTTTTAGAGAACACAGAGAATTCCTCTGTGCACTCTGTGGTTCATCCTTTCCCTAAAAATGGCGGAGAGGGAGGGATTCGAACCCTCGAAGGGTGTTACCCCTTACTCGCTTAGCAGGCGAGCGCCTTCAGCCGCTCAGCCACCTCTCCGTACAGGCAATCTCAAAGGGGAAATTATCCTTTGAGCCTCCCCCGGGCCAAAACATATATTTCCAAGCGCGAACGGCCGCTGGTTTTGGGTTTAACGGTTTTGACCTGGGTGAAATTCTTTTTCAGCTCTTCTAAAAAATCCCTTACTCCCGGCCCCTGAAAAATTTTGGCCAAGTAGTCTCCACCGGGCCTGAGTAATTGGCGGGCTAATTCCCAAGAGGAATAAACCAACTGCAGCGAACGCTCCTGGTCCAGCGATTTAACCCCGCTGGTGAGCGGAGCCAGGTCGCTTAAGACCAGATTAAAGGCGGCACAGAAAGCAGTAATCTCAGCCGGGTCAAGGCTGCTCACATCCCGCTGCATAAAGCGGACATTGGGAGCAATCTTCTGGCTTAAAGGAGAGGAATCAACTCCCACCACCAGTCCTTTCTCCCCCACCCGTCCCGCGCAGTATTGCAGCCAGGAACCCGGCGCACAGCCCAAATCCAGCACCCGGTAACCGGCTTTGATCAGCTTATACTTACCGTCAATCTCTTCCAGTTTATAGACCGAACGGGCCGGATAACCCTCCCGCTGGGCTTTCTGAAAGTAATAATCCTGCGGCTGATACATCTACCCTAAATTCTTATCCAACGCCCCAAAAACAGCACTTTTCACCGTTTCATACTTGGCAGGCAATTCCAGGGGCAAATTGGCATAGCGCGGGGTAACTCCCGGCAGGCGATTCTCGTGATAGCGCAGTTGAAACTCGGCAAATTTCAAGGCATTAGCGGTGGAAATCAATACCACCCGTTCTTTAGGCCCAATCTCTCCCCGTTCAACGAGCTTAAAAAGCACCGCCATAGCCACCCCCGTATGGGGACAGACAAGCAGGCCCGTTTTATCGGCGCGGGCGGCGGCGTTGGCCAGTTCATCCTCGCTGGCCTGTTCCACAATCCCCTCAAATTGCTTCAGAATGCGAATGGCTTTCTGAACGCTAACCGGTTGGCCGATCTGAATGGCGCTGGCCAGGGTTTCCTGCGCCTGAATGGGTTCAAACTCGGCAAATCCGGTCAAGTAGCTGCGATACAGGGGATTAGCTCGCTGTGCCTGGGCACAAACCAGGCGGGGCAGGCGCTCAATTATCCCCAACTCACGCAGCAACAAAAAGCCCTTCCCAATGGCGCTGATATTGCCCAGGTTACCCCCGGGAACAATTACTACATCCGGCACTTCCCAATCAAACTGCTGCACCAGATCAATACTAATCGTTTTCTGCCCCTCAATGCGCAGGGAGTTCATGGAATTGGCCAGATAAATATTATGGCGCCGGCAGACTTGCTGCACCATCTGCATACAGCCGTCAAAATCGGTATCCAGGGAAATGGTAAGCGCGCCGTTGGCCAGGGGCTGAATCAACTGGGCATTGGAGACCTTGTTGCGGGGCAGGAAGACTATCGCCTGAATCCCGGCCATAGCGCAGTAAGCGGCCAGGGCGGCCGAGGTATCCCCGGTGGAGGCGCAGGCCACAGCGGGAATGGCTCTGCCTTCGGCAATCATTTGCTTGACCATAGAGACCAGCACCGTCATCCCCAGGTCTTTAAAGGAACCGGTATGGTTGTTGCCGCACTGCTTAATCCAGAGATTTTCCAGGCCAATCTCTTTGCCCAGGCGCTCGGCCCAAAAGAGATTACTTGCTCCCTCATAGGCGGAAACTATATTTTCGTTATCTACCGCCGGGCAAACCACCTCCTTTTTGCCCCAAACCGAACTCCCGTAGGGCCACTCCGAATGACGATATCGGCTTTCAAACAGCCCTTTCCATTCCTGGGCCGAGCGTTCTTTCAGTTGTGCCAGATCATGCTGGACTTCCAACAGGTCGCCACATTTAGGGCAGGTGTAAATGACTTCGTTTAAATTATACTGTCCCTTGCAGCCAGCAATACATTGGAACCAAGCCCGATACCCCATCTTAAACCAATCCCCTAATCACTCAAGGAAACTTGCTTCAGCAAGTCCAGCTCGTCCAGCATCTTGCCCGCCCCCAGAACCACGCAGGAAAGGGGGTCTTCGGCATAAATAATCGGCAGTTTAGTCGCCTCACACAGCAGGCGGTCCAGGCCAAACAATAAGGAACCGCCCCCGGCCAGGACAATCCCGCTATCCACAATATCAGCGGCCAGCTCGGGCGGGGTCTGCTCTAAAGCAGTCTTGACCGCCTCAACAATTGTATTCGTTGTTTCCCCGAGGCACTCGCGCACCTCCTCGCCGCTGATGGCAATGGTTTTAGGAATACCCGCCACCAGGTCGCGCCCCTTAATATCCATACTGGCATCATCCCTGAGGGGATAAGCCGAACCGATCTTGATTTTAATATCCTCGGCGGTGCGTTCCCCGATCAAGAGATTATACTTGCGCTTAATATGCTGGATAATGTCATTATCCATTTCATCGCCGCCCACCCGTACAGAGAGGCTATAGACAACTCCAGCCAGGGAAATCACCGCAACCTCGGTCGTGCCCCCGCCAATATCCACAATCATATTACCCGAGGGTTCCTGAATGGGCATATTAGCCCCAATTGCGGCTGCCATTGGTT
>QIFF01000367.1 GCA_003230635.1 bacterium
AGGCGGCCTCGGAACCCAAGGAATTACTAATAATCCAGGGCGGCGGGCATAGTGATTTGCACCTGACAGGGGGTAAGAAATACTGGGGGGGGCTGAGGGAGTTTATTGGGCAATGACATCAACCATCAAAAATGTAGGGGCGGGTCTTGCGCCCGCCCTCTAGTTCCCTCTCCCCAGCGGGGAGAGGGCTAGGGTGAGGGGGGCTTTTGCTATTTTGGCCTGTTCCTAATTTGTAACCAACAATTAAAACGGGATATCGTCTTCAGCAGTAACTTCTTCTTGGTTAGACTGAAATTCAAGCCAACGTTTAATCAGAAACAGATTGACAGTAGCAGCAAGGTGTACAGCAAATTCAGCCAGGCTTTTTGGTACTTCTATTGGTTCTACTCCCTGTCCATGTCCAGAGCCGGGTCGATTTCGTTCTATTGCTACTCCCAAAGCAAGCTTTTCAAAATGCTCTAAGAATTCTTCGTAGTAATTGGGTATAATTCCCGATTTAATAATGTTTTGCAGAAGGGTTTTAAATTGGGGATGTCTTTTAGTACCCAAAACGGTTTTCATCACACTTTCAACAGATTTGTGAGCATTAACTACGGCATCTTTTGTTCGCCCACCTGTTAGACACGATACCGCCTCTGTGAATTCTTCAAGGGCGCCAGCCACCGAATTTTCCCGCAATAGCATCTGCGTTTTGGCAACTACTTCATTATGTAGATATTCTGAGTCAACAAGAAATACGGTTGCATTTACTATCCGCCAAGCTGAATTGTGGATTTCAAAGATAGTATTTAATTCCCTTTCACACTCAACTGCCTTGTCAGGTTCAGCATGGTCACACCATGCTTCTATTGCATCAAGCACCCTTGTAGGATACCCACTTTTTATAACCCCTGACAAATCACAGGAAACCAAACTGCCTGCTTCACCATACGCACGCAATTCGTCCTCGCCATAAAATGTCTTAAGGGTTTCTTCTGTATCGAGGAAAGTAGAATTGTAGCTGCCACTCTGCCAATGGTCTTCATACAGTGAGTAGTCGCGCAATATTCGAAGAATTGCAGTTCGTAACGGCTTAGGAAGAGATGGTTTAATTTTCTCTTCTCTTAGTGCCTCTTCGTGACGCTTTGTAAAATAAAATCTCATTTGAATTATCCTATAAATTTATGGTGGGCACAGCCCACCCTACTTTCTAGCTTACAGGTCAGTCGATTTTGGGGAAGGATTTGAAGGCAACAGTAAACAGGATAATGTTGATGATTGCGGCGGCGATTATTACGCCGATTGAGGCGCTGGTAAATTTGGAATGCCAGCTAATGAATAAAATCACCACCAGGCAAATATCAATTACCGCAATGGCGACTACAATGGCCAGCGGATTTTTCCAAATAGGGGGTTTCCCGGTTTGGTTTTGCTCCTTGTCCATTATTCTTGTCCCTTGCTTATAACACCCTAACTATCTCTTATCCTTGCCTCCCTGCTGCTTTTCCGCTGTCTCTTCATGGACTGGGCGGGGGGCAATCAAACCAATAATCCCGGCAATGACGGCACCAATCAGGGCGTTGATGGTGGGGCTGAGATTAAATATCAAGCTGATATAGACAATTACAGCCAGGCCGGCCAGGGCAATCAGGGCATAGACGATAATAATCGGTTTTTTCCAGAGTGGAATCTCTTCTTTTTTGTTTTGTTGGTTGGTCATTAGTTTAGCCCGTGTTTAGTTTGTGTGAAAAAGGTCTGAATATCTAAGGGTATAATAATATCACCTTCCCCCTTAAACCTCAAGTCTTTTTGCCGCAAAGCCTGGTTTGAAAAAAAAGCCTTTCCTTAAAGAAACTTTTAGGTTATACTAAACAATTGTTTGGGGGGATAGCCATCAAGAACAACCAAAGGGAGGTATTTCTCATGAGGGGAAAGCATTGGGTTGTTTTAGTAGTGCTCTGGGGAGGGTTGTTGAGCGCCGGGCCGTCTTGGGGGCAGGAGAGCAGTAATTACAACAGTAAAATAGCCGTCCTGATGCAGCATTATCTTAAGATTCAAAAGTCCCTGGCCAATGATTCCCTGGAGGGGGTGGCTAAAAACGGCCAGCGCCTGGTTAAGCAGGCTCAGGAAATTCGCATTCTGGTGGCGGACAGAATGCCGACTGGAGCCAAGCGGAAGTTGCAGCATATTAAAAGGAGCGCCGGAGGACTGGGGGATACAGAGATCCTGGTGGTGCGCCGCAATTTTAAATTACTAAGCCAGTTTCTGGTTGAATTTCTGGAGATGGTCGGGGTGCCAAACAGCCTTAAAAGTACCCCGCTCTATGTTTTTTACTGCCCTATTGCTAACGGTTGCTGGCTACAGGCTGACATCAAGCTGGCCAATCCCTTTTACGGCGAGTTGATGCTGAGGTCCGGCTATCTTGAGGGGAAGCTGCAAAGCAAGGTGACCGCTGCATATAATGGCCTTTAGGGCACCTTGAAAAATGGCCTTTTCGCCCAATATCTGTGTTATGCTCAAAATTTAATCCTCGGAATATTAAATATATGCCTGCGGTTAAATTTTTCGCATGCCTTGATCTTGAACGAAAATTCTAATTTTTCAAGGCACCCTTTAAATTTCAGGAGGATTAATGAGTAACAAGTTGCGCCGTACCAGTAAGGGCGATAAAGCCCCCAGCGTCAGAAGAAATGAGTTTAACGACACCATTCGGCAATTGGAGCAAAAAATCTATCAGTTACATCTGGCTTTGATGGAAACCAGTTATATCGCCAGATCCACTTCTGTCGGGAGTTTCAATCTGGTAGAGTTTTTAACCCAAAAGGGGGTTGTGGTAGAAAAAGAATATAAAGAATTCCTGGCAGAGCAAAAAAAGAAAAGTCAATTGGCGGAAGAAATCCGCCAAGACGAAGGCTTAAACCGGGAAGAAAAAATCGCCAAGGCCAAAGAAAATAAGATTCCTGAAGAGTGGGTAGTGGAACCGGAACCAGAAGAACCCCCTCAAACGGAAGAAGCACCGGCCACGGAAGAAACCAACCCCTAAGCTTTAGGGTACCCTTGATTCCCACAAGGGGGATATGCCATGCACTCCTCCCCCCTGCATTCCGTAAGAAAACAATTCTCCCGCTATTTGGTAATATCCTTCCTCTGCCACCTCTTTCTTCTAGTCTGGTTGGGTAAATTCTTGCCGACATCCCCGGGCAAGGAAACCCGCGTGGCCCTGGAAATCGCTCCTGCCCCCGCTTCTCGACAACCGCTCAAACCCAAACAGGCCAAGGCAAAACCCCCGCCGCCCCCCCGGGTTGTTGCCAGCCGGCCCTCACCCCGACCTATACCCCGAGAAAAGGATTTTCCCGCCCAGGTTCCGCTGCCAGAAGAC
>QIFF01000339.1 GCA_003230635.1 bacterium
AGCTTGAGAAATAACCATGTTGACCCTCTACCCAAATCCACCGCCTAATTCTGGAAGTCGGCTGCCCAGAAAGGCCCGGAGGCTGCGTTGCCTTCACCGATTTGATGCTCAACGTAGCTCTGCTACGCCTGCGCTCAAATCGGCTCGGTGCCTTGCTCTGAACCTTTCTGAACAGCCTTTGTTCTCAGACCAGGCAATGGATTTGGGTTCTACAGGCAAATCATTACCAATCTGGTTATAATTTACAGCAAAAAATAACCCTTGTCAAGTGTTTTTTTAATTTTTTTTGTTTTTTTGCTTGTAGCAGAAAGAGGAGGAGTTCCGCCCCCTACTTGGAGGAAGGGGGTTGACGTTTCCAACGCTGGTGCATCCAGGCCCATTGTTGCGGGGCTTGGCGGATTTGTTCTTCAATTATGCGGGTCAGTTGCGCTGTGTTTTCCAGAATATCCGCTTCCTTGTCTCCGCTGAGCTGGAGCTGATAGATCGGCAGGAAGCTCAATTTATGGGTATCGTCCGGCTGGCGAATAATAAAGACCGGCAAAAGAACCGCTCCGGTAGCCAGGGCCAGGGTAACCGGCCCTTTGGGGGTGTAGGCGGGACGGCCGAAAAAATCCACGAAAACCCCGTCCACCTTGGTGTCCTGGTCCATCAGTATGCCCAACATTTCATTGTTAGCCAGGGCGCGCAAGATGAGGCGCTGGCTGGCAAACCCCTTCTCCCGCAAGATTGTGCTCACCCCGCAGCGGGAACGCAATTCAAGCAGGGAGTTATTAGCCCCCTCGTTGTTGACCCGGCGGGCAATCACGTTCACCTTCTGCCCCAGGCATTTGGCTACATAGGCCGCCAGCAGCTCCCAGTTCCCCAGGTGAGCGGTAATGCACAGCACGCCCTTGCCTTTTGCCAGGGCGGTTTCCAAATGTTCCTGCCCCTCAAGTTTTACCAAGTCCTGCAACTCGGCCTTCCCCAGCTTCGGCAGATTAATCAACTCAAAGAAGCATTTGCCCAGATTTTGATAGCTCAGGAGGGCAATCTGCTGCAATTCCTGAGGGGTTTTCTCTTCTCCCCAGGCCAGTTGCAAGCTGCGCAGAGTTTTTTGCCTTTCCTGCCCCAACAGGTAAAAGGCAACACCTGCCAGATACTTGCCCAGTTTAACCCCCGCTGACAGGGACAGGCAGTCGGCCAGCTTTTGCCCCAGCCGGCTTAATTGATATACAACGCCACGGGTGATTTTTGTTTTAAGCTTCATTAAGCCAAAGCCTCCCCCCGCAGCATCTTTGAGGCGGCGTAGAAAACGAAGGGTTTTAGCCGTCCCTTTTCCCGGGCTATTTTCAGGTGTCGGATCATGTAGTTCTTCGGGATAGGGTTTACCTCGGGTCTCTCTATCATGCTCAGCGCCTTTGGGTTGCAGCCGCAGACACAGACGGAGCAGCCCAGGCAGCGCTCCTGGTCCACCAGGGCGGTCTTTTCATACGTTTCTCCCACCAGGCTGATTGCCTGTACCTGGCAGCGGCGCACACAGGCGCCGCAGCCGCTGCAAATTTCTGGATTGACTTGGGCCATAAAGCGACTGGGAGCTACCGCCTGGTTTATATTTAATTCGTTTATCCCCCGCAGCAGTTCGCAGCAGCAGCTACAGCAGTGGCAGATAAACAGGGGGTCGTCCCGCACGTTGTCGGTAGTATGCACCAGCCCCAACTCTTCAGCCTGATCCAGCATTTCCAGCATTTCCTTTTCGCCGGCCTGGCGGGCAAAGCCGCGGCGCACCAAATATTCAGCGCTGATGCCCAGGGCCATACAGACCTCCAGCGGGGCCTGGCTTTGGCAGGGACGCCCCAGGTGCTGGGCTTTGTGTCGGCAGAAGCAGGGCTGTAGGGAGAGATGGGAGGAGCCGCGAATCAGCTCGGATACCTGCTCGTAGGGCATGACCTGGCTGCTGGGGATATTTTTCTCATAAATCAGGGTGCGGGACATCTGGGTCTGGGAGCCGAAGAATTCCTTGCCCATTTCACCCTGCATAGCAGCTTCCATTAATTCGGCCAATTCCTTCAAGGGCAGTTCGGAATCCAGGCGCATAAAGCTGAACTCAAAAAAGCCAAAAATGGTTGGGGCAAGCAGGAAGAAGCGAGTGTCTCCGGGGGCGGAGTCTATTACCACTCCCTTTTGGGCCATTGCTTCCAGAACCTGCTCAAGCCGCGGCTGTTCTATGCCGGTTCTTTGGGCTAACTCTTCCAGGTTGGCCCGCCCCAGGGGGAACCTGGAGCCTACGTAGGCTTCTTCTTTGGTGTATAAGATTTCCAGGATTTTGTAGATTTCTTCTGTGCGGGGCGCCCCGATTTGGTATTGATTCAATCGGGTGATTAAATCCTGGTAAGGCTTTTCTGTTAGGTGGTTTAAATGGCCCACTTGAGCTTTCCGATTTTGGTTAAATAGGGCTTTGGTTGGAATCTGTAGTTGCCCAATTTATTGGGCAGTCGTTGGTCAGTAAACAAGCCGACACCAGCCTGATGAATCAGGCAACTACATTTGTTTGAATACTCTTCGTCTGACGGGAAATTAGTATGGGGTTCAGCGATATTGGAGAGAGAAGCCTGTTTCCTGCAAACTTGAGGGTAAGAGGCGGGTATTCAAAACCCCTTGCAGCAGGCGAACCAGGGGGTGTTCCTCTTCCTCTTGCAGAATTACCAGGGGGCGCTTGGTAATTCCCGCCATCTGGGCCGCTGTTTCCAGCGCCTGCGGCAAATTCCCCAAATCATCAACCAACCCCAGTTGCTTGGCCTTCTGGCCGGAAAATATACGCCCGTCAGCAATCTTTTCTACCTGGGAAAGCTCCATCTCACGCCCCTCGGCCACCGCCGCCACAAACTGCTTATAAACATCGTCCAGCAGCTCTTGAATAATTGCCTTATCTTCGGGGGTCATCTGGCGGGTGGGGGAACCGATATCCTTGTGGGCGCCTGTCTTAAGCACCATAGTTTTCAGGCCTATCTTTTGGAACAGCTCTTCTATATTGGCGAATTCCATCAAAACCCCAATGCTGCCGGTAATGGTGCCCGGATTGGCTATGATATGATTAGCGGCACAGGCAATGTAATAGCCGCCGGAAGCCGCCACTCCCCCCAGGGAGGCCACCACCTTTTGCTTGCCCTCAGCCACAATTTCCTTGACCGCCTGATAGATTTCCTGGGCCGGGCCTACCCCCCCGCCGGGGGTATCCAGCCGCAGGACAATCACCTTGACCGTATCGTTTTTGTGATATTTGTCTAATTGGGAGAGGATATGCTTGCTGCTGGTTATGACCCCCTCAATGCGCACCAGGGCGATTTTTTCCG
>QIFF01000052.1 GCA_003230635.1 bacterium
TATATGATGCCCCAATGACTGGGATACTCCACGAAAACCCTCACAGCTAAAACAAACTACCGGCACTCCGATTTCTTTTTCCGCCTTTTTAGAAATCGCTTCCAGGTCGTCTCCAATCAATCCCACCACGCAGGTGGCATATACCAATACCGCCTTGGCTTCGGGGAAAAGCTTATAAGATTCAAGAATGGACTTATACAGCTTTTCTTCTCCACCAAAAATAACACTCTCCTCGGTCAGGTCGGTAGAAAAACAGTATTTACGGTGCAGGGCTGTGTCGGATAAATTGGGTCTGGTGCCCCAGGTAATAAGCGCAGCCGATAGGGCCGTGCACCAATTGAATGGCATCCTTGATGGGGCCGCCCACCACGCCCCGGCAACCGGCAAAGGCACAACCGCGCTCGGTCATGTCCCCCGGTTCGGTCGGGAGATTACAGGCGGGGATAAACGCCCCCTCCCGCGCATCCTTAACCAGGATATGGTTTTTTCTCTTGGGAATAGGCTCATCGCACTTGGGCAAAACTAATGGCATGACAAATCACTCCTTTTGCTTGCTGATTTATTGCATTGGTAGGCGCAGGCTTTAGCCTGCGGAAGACAACGCAAGCTGAAGCTTGCGGCTACGTTCCTCTCCAGGAATACCAACTGCGTCGGCCCGGCACTGCTTACAGTGGCGAACCTGGCTTATAATTTCCTCACATATGTCCCGTATCCCATTCAATAGTGAAACCGGTACCGGGGCAAAATCCGCCATCTCAGCCTGGGGGATGAGAGGCATAATGTTCATCAACTGGACTCCAAAGTTCTTCAATACAACAGCCAGCTCAGGTAACTCTTTCTCATTAACTCCCGGGATGAGCACCGAATTAACCTTGACCCTTAGACCGCAGCTTATAGCCCTCTCAATTCCCAGTAGCTGGTTGCAGCGCAAGATGGTAGCTGCATCCTGCCCAAAGAACAGTTTCCCTTTATAATTTATGTGGGAATAAACTTTCTCTCCCACCCAGGGATTTAAGGCATTAACGGTTACGGTAAGCGAGTTTACTCCTACCTCCAGCAAGTCATCCAGTCTATCCGGCAGCAGCAGGCCGTTGGTGCTCATACACTTAATTAACTCTGGAAATTCCCGGTGCACCAGCCGCAAGGTCTCAAAGGTAGCCTCATTAGCCAGAGGATCGCCGGGGCCGGCAATTCCCACCACCCTTATGCAGGTATTTTGGGCTACTACTTTGCGAACCAGTTCTAGGGCCTGGGCAGAACTGATTACTTTGCTGGTGACTCCCGGCCGGTTCTCGCTGGCGCAGTCGTGCCGGCGCGAGCAAAACTTGCACTTGATGTTGCATTTGGGGGCCACCGGCAAATGTATTCTTCCCACGCTGCAGTGACTTTCCTTGTCAAAGCAAGGGTGCCCATGGGATTTCTGCCGACAAGCATAGGCTGACATGTAAACCAACTCCTTTAGTTGTAGGTTGGGTTGAATGAAATGAAACCCAACAAAAAAATAACCTCTGGTAATTGTTGGGTTTCGTACCTCAACCCAACCTACCATCTATGTGTCAAAGCAGGGCTTGATCGCCCCGCTCATCGGTCCTGATTCGTACAGTTTCCTCAACAGGACAGACAAAGATTTTCCCATCCCCAATGTACCCGCTCTGATTGACCTTAATGATAGTATCAACCACCCGCCGGGCACACTTGTCCTCCACCACCAAAGTCAACATGCGCTTGGGAATAAAGCTTAAACCGGGCTGCTGCGGTTCTTTAACTCCCAGTTCAAACAACTTGGGGTCTAATTCGCAGGCTATACCGCCAATCCCCTTCTGTTTACCGTGACCGTCCACGCTTAACATAGTCATGGATATATACCCTTGACCGGCCAGGGCATTTTTGGTTTCTTCCAGTTTATGGCGGCGAATTATTGCAGTTACCTCTTTCATTTTCTCATCCCTCCCAGTATTGTCAAAATTAACCACAGAGGTCACAGAGAAATGACAAATATAACGGGCTTCAGGCTTTGGGTCTTAACATCCTGTTCCTGTGAAAACAGGAATCGAAATTATTTGTCTCCGTGTTCTCTGTGGTTAAAATCTGTGCACTCTGTGGTTTAAAGAGTCTGCTCCCCGGTTCTAACCGTGTAGGCCTCCAATACCTCACTGACAAAGATTTTGCCGTCCCCGATATTGCCGGTGCGGGCGCTGTTTTCAATAATGCTCACCACCTTGGCGGCGTCTTTATCTTCCACTACCAGCATCAACATCAGCTTGGGCAGCTCATCGTATAGAATGGGCCCCACCTGAATACCTTTCTGCCGACCCCGGCCGAATACGTGCATCTTGGTCAGAGAGGAAAAGCCGGCCTTGTCCAAGGCACCGACTACAACTTCCTCTTTAGTGGGTCTTATAATCGCCCGAATCATTTTCATGGTTTTCTCCTTCTTTTTTTGGGGTCAGTTGTCTAGAAAGCCAAACTCCATCATCATTTCTTCCAACTCGTCCATTTCCATGGGTTCCGGGATGCAGAAATTCTCGTTATTGATTATATTCCGTGCTAGTTGACGGTAAACATCTGCCTGTTCGCAAGTGGGTTCATGTTCAATGACCACTTTCTTATTGATCTCCGCCCGCTGGACAATATTGTTGCGGGGAACGAACTG
This sequence comes from bacterium, assembly GCA_003230635.1. The sequence goes on from QIFF01000052.1 coordinate 2,654, forward strand.
GATTAGCCTGCTGCCGATACGGCCGGCAAAGGCTTCCAATAAAGCCAATTCGTTATCCACATTGCGGCTGTTGCAGATAATTCCTCCCAACCTGGCCCCGCCACTCTGGGCAAACTTGACAATTCCTTTGCAGATGTTGTTGGCGGCATACAGAGCCATCATCTCCCCGCTGGCCACAATGTAAATTTCCTTGGCGTACCCCTCCCGAATGGGCATGGCAAAGCCGCCGCAAACCACATCCCCCAGGACGTCGTAAAAGGTAAAATCCAGCTCATCCTGGTAAGCCCCCAACTCCTCCAGCAGCTTGATGGCAGTAATTACCCCACGACCTGCACAACCGACACCCGGTTCCGGCCCGCCGGACTCTATGCACTTTATGCCGCCAAAGCCGGTATGCCGCACCACGTCCAAGTCCACCGCTTCGCTGCCGTACTTGCGCAAGGTATCCAGCACGGTTGTCTGCATCTTGCCGCCCAGCAGCAAGCGGGTAGAATCCGCCTTGGGGTCACAACCCACCAACATGATCTTTTTGCCCATCTCCGCCATAGCCGCAGTCAAGTTTTGCGTGGTGGTGGACTTGCCGATGCCTCCCTTGCCATAAATGGCAACCTGTCTCATCATAATTTCCTCCTCTGTCAATTTGGACTGTTTCCAGAATTGCTTTAGCAACGCTATGTTCAAAAGTATAGCAAGTGATTATTTCCGAACAATAGATAGCTCATTAAATGTAAGTTAAATCTTTGTGAAATCCAGGCAAACAAAATTAGAGGGTATCTTGAAAAAATAAGAATTTTCGTTCAAGCTCAAGGCATGCGAAAAATTTAACCGCAGGCATATGTTTGATATTCCGAGGATTAAATTTTGAGCATAACGCAGATATTGGGCGAAAAGGCCATTTTTAAAGGTGCCCTAGATGCTTACACTAAACAATGACATTGGTAAGATGTGTAGATAAAAAGGCAAGGTATTAGAAGGAGATAGCGGGACGAGTTACTCTCTGAACATATAACCCACGCCGCGGATAGTTCTGATATAGTCTTCCTGGTCATCTCCGATTTTGGCTCGGATACGGCGGACGTGGACATCTACAGTGCGGGTGCCGCCGTAGTAGTTATAACCCCAGACAACATTCAGCAGAGATTCCCGGTTAAAGGCCCGCCCGCGGTGGCTGGCCAGGTACTTTAGTAGTTCATACTCCTTAAAAGTAAGCTCTACTCTCTTATCCCCCATCCAAACCTCATAGCGGGCCAGGTAGATAATCAGACTGCCGATTTTGATTACTTCCTGGTTAGCCAGCTTGTTTTTCTGCCAGAGAAGCCGCTTGATTCTGAAGGCCAGTTCTTGAGATTTACAGGAGGTCAAAAGCAGTTCGTCAAATTCAAGGGTAAGCGGCAGGGTGGAAAGATTATTCTCGGAAACCAAGATAATCATACCCGGACGCTGATTCTCCAGGCGGGGATTGCTCTTCAGGTGCTGATATATCTGGAGTGTATCTTCATCCCAGGAGGTTAGATCGAACATGATAGCATCCGGTTTCTGCCTCAGGATGTTTTCTATTTCCACTTCGGCGTAATTTTCCAAAAAGACAACATAGCCTAGCAATTCCAGGCCTGAAGCAAAGTTTTTAAGTAATGCCTGGTCTTCGCTCATAATCAGGATGCGATTTGTGTTGGTTGTCATGTTATACACCGTTGCAGGATAAAGTAGGGGCGACACAGAGGTCGCCCCCTACATCAGGCCGGTACTAGCCGATGGCTTTTTTACCTTCTTCTCCGGTTCTGATCTGGAGGCAGCGCTCCAGGCTGATCACGAAGATTTTGCCGTCGCCGATGTTGCCTGTACGGGCTCCCTTGACAATGGCATCAATGGTGCCTTGTACGAATTCTTCGTTGACGGCAATCTCCAGGCGCAGCTTTTTCAACAGGTTGACTTCCACGTCCACCCCACGGTAGGTTTCATGAAAACCCTTCTGCTGCCCGCAGCCCAGTGCGTTGGTAACCGACATCTTATGGATACCGGCCGCATACAGGGCTTGCTTGACATCGTTGAGCTTATGCGGCTGGATGTAGGCAGTTACTAGTTTCATAGCTAATCCTCCTGTTTATTGTTAAAACCTAACCACAGAGAACACAGAGAAAATCTTAACTAAAGCTCAAATGACAAAACCTTAATTAGGACACTTGCGCAAATCTGCATCTTATCTTTTGAACTTGAATTTTGATATTTGAAATTCTTTCCCTCTGTGCTCTCTGTGGTTCATCTTTTCCTGTACTACTGGGTAATGAATATCTGGAAGCCGGAGTAAGATTCCATTCCGTGCTCTTCAATATCCAGTCCGCGCAGTTCTTCCTCACGGCTGACTCTCAGACCAACTGTCTTTTTCAGGATATAAAAGAGGGTAAAAGCGGTTCCCAAAACCCAGGCCATAACCGCAGCTACGCCAATTACCTGGGTAATAAGCAGGCTGGTGCCGCCGCCGAAAAACAGGCCGTTGACCGCCCCGGCTCCGCTGGCTTCTCCGTAGGCGGCTTCGGCGAAGAAGCCTACCATTATGGTGCCGAAGGCGCCGCAAACCCCATGTACGGAGATAGCTCCCACCGGGTCGTCGATTTTGAGCGTTTCGTCAAGGAACCCTACTGAAAAGACTATTAATATACCGGCCAACAAACCGATTATGATGGCGCTTCCCGGAGAAACACTGGCACAGCCGGCGGTAATGGCTACCAGACCGGCTAAGGCGCCGTTGAGGGTCATACTGGTATCCGGCTTGCCGAATTTCATCCAAACTGTAATCATGGCTGCGATGGCTCCGGCGGCGGCGGCCAGGTTGGTGGTTACCGCAATGGTGGCGATGCTCAGGTTGGTGCCCGCCGTGGTGCTACCCGCGTTGAAACCAAACCAGCCGAAC